>NZ_JBFUCL010000047.1:0-15363 GCF_056405255.1 Agromyces sp. P1_H4
GCTCAGGGCGGCGGTCGGCGTGGCGACGCGTCCGGCGGCGCGGATCGCCTCGGCGACCCCCGGCAGCTCGCGGTCGAGCACGGCCAGTGTCGCCTCGGGAGTACGGTCGCCGGGGTTCACGCCCGTGCCGCCCGTCGTGATGAGCACGGAGGGCGATCCCGCGACCGCCCCGCGGATCGCGTCGGAGACATCGGCGTCGGCGACCACGACGGGCTCGTCGACGTCGAAGCCGCGCTCGCGCAGCCACGCCACGATCACGGGCCCGGTCGTGTCGTCGGCGGTGCCGGCGGCCGCCCGGGTGGACGCCACGAGCACCGTGGCCACGCCGGGGTGGTGGGCCGGGTCGGCGAGGCCGCCGGCGTCGGCCGCGGCATCCGCTCGCCAGACGCCGCGCTTGCCGCCGCGCTTCTCGACCAGGTGGATGCCGCCGAGTTGCGCGGCAGGGTCGACGGCCTTCACCATGTCGTGCAGGGTGAGCCCGGCGATGGCGACGGCGGTGAGCGCCTCCATCTCGATGCCGGTGCGCGCCGTGGTCGAGGCGGTGGCACGGATCGTGACCGCCGCCTCCTCGAATCCGAAGTCGATCGACACGGCGTCGAGCGGCACGATGTGGGCGAGCGGGATGAGCTCGCTCGTGCGCTTCGCCGCCGAGATGCCCGCGATGCGCGCCGTGGGCAGCACGTCGGCCTTCTTCAGTCCGTCGCTGCGCACCAGCGCCACGACCTCGGGCGTCGTGTCGAGACGGCCCTCGGCGATCGCGATGCGACGGGTGATCGGCTTGCCGCCGACGTCGACCATGCGCGCGCGGCCGTCGTCGTCGAGGTGGGTGAGCGAGCTCATAGGAACACGGTATCGACCATGGCGCCCGCGTCGAGCGACGTGACGTCCTCGGGAACCACGATGAGCAGCTCGGATGCCGCGAGCGCCGCGACGAGGTGCGAGCCCGGTCCCCCCACGACCTCGACGCGGCCGTCGTCGGCCCGGCGGCCGCGCAGGAACTGCCGCTTGCCGGGCACGGAGGTGAGCGGCGCCGCGAGCGGGAGGTGCTCGGTGCGCGCGGGCGGCAGTCCCGCGATGGCGCGGAGCGTCGGCGCCACGAACAGCTCGAACGAGAGCTGGGCGCTCACCGGGTTGCCCGGGAACCCGATGACGGGCATGCCCCGGTAGGCGCCCGTGGCCTGCGGGCCCCCGGGTTGCATCGCCACGCTGCCCACCCAGCCGCCGAGCGGTTCGAGGGTCTCGCGCACCACCTCGTACGCGCCCATCGAGACGCCGCCGCTCGTGAGCACGAGCTCGGCGCCGGCGTCGCGGGCGGCATCGAGCTCGGCGAGCAGCCGCGAGACGTCGTCGCGCACGCGACCCTCGTGCACCACGACGGCGCCCACGGCGCGCACGGCCGCGGCGAGCGCGACGCCGTTCGCGTCGGGGATCTCGCCCGATTGGAGCGCGGACCCCGGCGGCACGAGTTCGCTGCCCGTGCTCACGACGGCGACGCGCACGCGTTCGCGCACCAGCAGCTCAGTGAGCCCGGATGCCGCGGCGGCGGCGAGGTGCCGCGACGCGAGCTTGAGCCCGGGGGGCAGCACGTCGTCGCCTGCGGCGAGGTCGGCGCCCGCCTCGCGCACGTACTCGCCGGCCGCGCGCGGGCGCAGGATGCGGATGCGCGTGCCGTCGGATTCGGTGTCCTCGACGGGCACGATCGCGTCGGCGCCCTCCGGCACCGCCGCGCCCGTCATGATGCGCACCGCGGTGCCGGGCGCCAGCGGGCCGGGTGCGCCGGCCGCCGCGGCGACCTCTCCGGTGATCGGCAGCGACACCGGGGCATCCGTCACGTCGACGGCACGGACGGCGAACCCATCCATCTGCGAGTTGCGGAACGGCGGCAGGGCGATGGGCGACTCGACGGGCGAGGCGGTGATGCGACCGAGCGCGTCGGCGAGGGCCACTCGCTCGGTCGGCCTGGCGCCGAGGCCGGTGAGCAGCGACCGCACGAATGCCGCGTGCTCGTCGACCGGGATGCGGCCGGCCATCAGTACCGCACCACGCTTGGGTCGACGGTGCGCGACCAGGCGTCGATGCCGCCGGCCAGGTTGCGCACGCTCGCGAAGCCCGCGCGGGCCAGCGATCGCGCGGCGTACTCGGACCGAACGCCGAGGTGGCAGTAGACGACGACGGATGCCGCGGGGTCGAGCTCCGCCGTTCGGGCATCGAGCTCCCCGAGCGGGATCAGCGTGGAGCCGGGAATGGTGGCGATGTCGGCCTCCCAGGGTTCGCGCACGTCGAGGAGCACCGGTGGGGCCTCCGAGTGGAGCTCGCCCGAGAGGGTGCCGGCGTCGACCTCGCCGGGCACGGCCGTCGGCGTGGGCACAGGCGCAGGCACAGGCACTGATGCCGGCACGGCCGCGGCCGGCCTGGCCGCCGCATCCGCCGACCGTCGGTAGACGATCTCGCGCGTGCGGCCCGACAGCGCCTCGAACACCACGACCCGGCCGAGCAGCGGCTCGCCGATGCCGGTGAGCAGCTTCAGCGCCTCGCCGGCCATGAGCCCGCCCGTGACCGTGCACACCGTCGGCAGGATGCCGTCGATCTCGCAGCTGAGGCCGGCGTCGGCGGGAGGCTCGGGGAAGAGGTCGCGGTAAGAGACGCCGCGCGCGTCCCACGAGACGCCGACCTGGCCCGAGAACTTCGCCGCCGAACCCCACACGAGCGGGATGCCGGCGCGCGCGGCCGCGTCGTCGGCGACGTAGCGCGTGAGGAGGTCGTCGGTGCCGTCGATGACGAGGTCGGCGTCGGCGAGGAGCTCGTCGGCGTTGCGCGCGTCGAAGGCGTGCGGCACGGGGAGCACGATCGTCTCATCCGAGAGCGCCGCCGCGGCATCCGCTGCCGATGCGACCTTGTCGCGGCCGACGTCGGCCGGCGTGTGCAGGGTCTGGCGGTGCAGGTTGGTGACCTCGACGCGGTCGTGGTCGACGATGCTGAGTCGACCGACTCCGGCCGCGACGAGCGCGGGCACGACGGCGCTGCCGAGTCCGCCGGCGCCGAGCACGACGACGTGCGCGTCGGCGAGGCGCTGCTGCGCATCGAGGCCCCACCCCGGGAGCACGCGCTGCCGGGCGTAGCGGGGATCAGCGGGATCGAGGGCCATTCCTCGATTCTCGCAGGCGCGGACGGCGGCGCGTCCAGCGGGCCGCCGTCGGCGCCGCGGCAATCCGGGGCGCCCCGGGTGACGAACCACCCCTGCGAGCGCACCCGCGCCCGGGATGCGGAGGCGGCGGCATGGCGACGACGAGCCCGAGGCGCACCCCCCGTCCCTGGCGATGGTGGGGATGGGCCGCCGTCGCCGGGATCGTGAGCGCCGGGGTGTTCCTCGCCCTCGCCGAGCTGTTCGCGCTGCTGGTCGCCCGCGACGGCAGCCCGATCCTCGCGGTCGGGTCGTTCGTGATCGACATCGTGCCGCAGCCGTTCAAGGAGTTCGCGATCGCGACCTTCGGCGCGTACGACAAGGTCGCGCTCCTCATCGGGTTGGCGCTCGCGGTGCTCATCGCGGCGGCGGTCATCGGGGTGCTGCAGTTCGTGCGGCCGCCCCTCGGCGTGGTCGCGCTCGGCATCGCGGGTGCGCTCTCCGTCGCGGCGGTCGTCACGCGTGCCGGGGCGACACCGTTCGGGGCGGTGCCGCCCATCGCCGGCACGGTCGTCGGCAGCGTCGTGCTCGTGCTGCTCGTGCGCCGGCTCCAGGCCTGGCAGTTCGAACTGGGGGCCGAGGGCAGGCGCGCGGATGCCGCGGCGGCGGGTGTCGGGTCGGAGGCCGATCCCGGCGACCCTGCCGAGCCCGCTGCCGCCGCCGCCTTCCCCTCGGAGCCGCCGCGCTCAGCCGTGGACCGGCGCGGGTTCTTCCTGCTCGCGGGTGCCGCCGCGGCATCCGCCATCGTCGTCGGCCTCGGTGCGCGAGTCGCGGGGGCGACCACGTCCTCGATCGCCGCCGTGCGGCGCGCCCTCCGCCTGCCGGCGCCCCGCACGACCGTGGCCGTGCCCGAGGGTGCCGAGCTCGACATCCCCGGGATCTCGCCGCTGTTCACCGCGAACCGCGACTTCTACCGCGTCGACACGGCACTCACGGTGCCCGAGGTCGACCCCGCAGGCTGGCGGCTCGTCGTCGATGGCCTCGTCGACCGTCGGGTGGAACTGGGCTTCGACGAGCTCACGGCCATGGGGCTCGACGAGTACGCGATCACGATGACCTGCGTGTCGAACGAGGTCGGCGGCGCGCTGCTCGGCACGGCGAGGTGGCTCGGCGTCCCGGTGCGCGACGTGCTGCGGCTCGCGGGTCCGCGGTCGGGCGCCGACATGGTGCTCTCGCGCAGCGTCGACGGGTTCACTGCGGGCACCCCGCTCGAGGCGCTCACCGACGCCGGCCTCGACGCGATCCTCGCGGTCGGCATGAACGGCGAGCCGCTGCCGCTCGAGCACGGCTTCCCGGTGCGGATGGTCGTGCCGGGCCTCTACGGCTACGTCTCGGCGACGAAGTGGCTCACCGAGCTGAAGGTCACGACGTTCGCCGACGACGAGGCGTACTGGACGCCCCGCGGGTACAGCGCGACGGCGCCCATCAAGCTGTCGTCACGTATTGACACGCCCCGGTCGGGCACGCCGATCGTCGCGGGCCCCACGAAGATCGCGGGGGTGGCGTGGGCGCAGCCGGTGGGCGTCGACCTCGTCGAGGTGCGCATCGACGATGAGCCGTGGCATCCGGCGACCCTGTCCACCCCGCTCAACGGCAGCACCTGGGTGCAGTGGTTCGTCGACTGGGAGGCGACGCCCGGCACGCATTACGTCACCGTGCGGGCGACGGATGCCGCGGGCACGCGCCAGGCGGAGGAGCGCACCGCGATCGCCCCCGACGGATCCACGGGCTGGCAGCGCACGCTGCTCACGGTCACGTCGTAGCGCGATGCGGAGGTACGCCTCGCCCATCGCCGTGTTCGCGGCTACAGTGAGGGTGTGGCGCCGCAGTTGAGGATCCGCTCGTGACCCAGTTCCGCGTCAGCGAGGCGGCCGCGCTGCTCGGCGTGAGCGACGACACCGTGCGACGGTGGGGCGAGCACGGCCGCCTCACGCTGCGGAAGGCGGCGAACGGCATGCAGGTGGTCGACGGGGTCGACCTCGTGCCGCTCATGGAGGAGGCCGCGTCGGGCGGAGCGCTCGCCGAGGCGTTCCCACTGGCTCGCGCGTCCGCCCGCAATCGCTTCGTCGGCCTCGTGACCCGCGTGCAGCGCGACGGCGTGATGGCGCAGGTCGACCTGCAGGCGGGGCCGTTCCGCATCGTGTCGCTCATGAGCCGCGAGGCCGCCGACGAGCTCGGGCTGGAGCCGGGCATGCTCGCCGCGGCGAGCGCGAAGGCCACGAACGTGACGATCGAGCTGCCCCCGCGAGGCGAGGCATGAGCTTCCGGATGCCGCGTGCCGCCGTTCCGGCGTTGGGCCTGGCCGTCGCCGTTGCGCTGGCGGTCTCCGTCACGGGCTGCGCCGCGGGCGGCGGGTCGGCTGCATCGAGGTCGACCATCCCCCAGACGGATGCCGCACCGACGACCCTCACCGTCTTCGCCGCCGCGTCGCTCACCGAGGCGTTCGACGCACTCGCCGCGGACTTCGAGGCGGAGCATCCGGCCATCGAGGTCTCGCTGAGCTACGGCGGAAGCGCCGCGCTCGCGCAGCAGATCGTGGAGGGCGCTCCGGTCGACGTGTTCGCCTCGGCGGCCGAGCCGCCGATGGCGGTCGTGGTGAAGGCCGGGCTCGCCGACGACCCGGTCGTGTTCGCGAYGAACACGCTCGAGCTGGTCACCCCCGCCGACAATGCGGCCGGGATCACGGGGCTCGCGGACCTCGCCGACCCCGACCTGCGCATCGCGCTCTGCGATCCGACGGTGCCGTGTGGTGCGGCATCCGACGCCCTGCTCGGCCAGGAGGGCGTGACGGCCTCCCCCGACACCCTCGAGTCCGACGTGAAGTCCGTGCTCACGAAGGTGGTGCTCGGCGAGGTCGACGCCGCCCTCGTCTACCGCACCGACGCGCGCGCCGCCGGCGACGCCGTCGTGGGCATCGAGGTGCCCGGCGCGGCATCCGTGGTGAACCGCTACCCGATCGCCGCGGTCGGCGCGGCGGCGGATCCGGATGCGGGGCGAGGCGAGGCCGCGGCCGACTTCGTGGCGTTCGTGACCGGCGAGGCCGGTCGGGCCGTGCTCGCCGACGCCGGGTTCGGAGCCCCCTAGGTGGGCAGGACGGGCCGGCTCGCCTGGCCGGTCGCCGTGGTGGCGGGCGTCGCGCTCGCCGTGCTCATGCTGCCGCTCGTGGCGCTGGTCGTGCGCGCCCCGTGGGGCGATCTCGCCGACCTGATGACACGCGAGTCGGTGCTGCAGGCGCTCGTGCTCTCCTTCGCCACGGCGACCCTCGCCACGGGCGTGTGCCTCGTGCTCGGGGTTCCGCTCGCCGCGCTCCTCGCGCGGGCCGCCGACTGGCCGACCCTTCCCCGTCGGGCGCTTCGCGCGGCGGTCACCGTGCCGCTGGTACTGCCGCCGGTGGTGGGCGGCATCGCCCTGTTACTGCTCCTCGGACGGCGAGGCCTCATCGGCGGTGCGCTCGACGAGTGGTTCGGCATCACGGTGCCCTTCACGACCGGAGCCGTCGTGCTCGCGCAGGTGTTCGTGGCGCTGCCGTTCCTCGTCTTCGCCGTCGAGGGCGCGCTCCGCTCGGCCGACCGGCGCACCGAGCTGGCTGCGGCGACGCTTGGCGCGTCCCGCTGGCAGGTGTTCCGGTTCGTCACCCTCCCGCTCGTCGCGCCCGGTGTCGCGGCGGGCGCGGTGCTCTGCTTCACCCGGGCGCTCGGCGAGTTCGGTGCCACGATCACGTTCGCCGGATCCCTTCCGGGCGTGACGCGCACGCTGCCCATCGCGAGCTACCTCGCCATGCAGTCGGACCCCGACGAGGCCATCGCGCTCGCGCTGCTGCTGCTCGCCGTATCGGTCATCGTGCTGCTCGGACTCCGTGACCGCTGGCTGCCCGGGGTGCGGGCATGACCGATCACGGGGATTCCGAGCGCGGGCGCGGCCGGCGGGATGCCACTGGACCGGATGCCGCTCGGCTGGACGCCGCTCGGCCGGACGCCGCTGGGCCGGACGCCACTCGGCCGGATGCCACTCGGCCGGCGCTGCATGTCGACGTGGCCCTGCTGCGTGGCGAGGTAGCGATCGCGGCGCGCTTCGACGTGCGCCCGGGGGATCCGCTCGCGCTGATCGGACCGAACGGCGCGGGCAAGTCGAGCATCCTGGCGGCGATCGCCGGCCTTGTTCCACTGCGGTCAGGGCGGATCGCGATCGGGAGCCGCACCGTCGACGCAATGCCGCCCGAGCGCCGGCGCATCGGGGTCGTGTTCCAGGACTACGTGCTGTTCCCCCATCTCACGGTGCACGACAACGTGGCGTTCGCGACCCGGATGCGCGGCTCGCGCGCCGCGGCGCGATCGGCGGCCGAGCCGTGGCTCGAACGGTACGGCCTCACACCCCTGGCCGGGCGGTTTCCCGCGGAGCTCTCGGGCGGCCAGTCGCAGCGGGTCGCGCTGGCGCGGGCGCTCGCCGCCGAGCCCGAGGTGCTCCTGCTCGACGAGCCGATGTCGGCGCTCGACGTCGAGGTTCGCGCCGAGATGCGCACGGAGCTCGCCACCCATGTGCGCGAGTTCGGCGGTGCCACGGTGCTCGTCACCCACAGTCCGGCGGATGCCGCGGCGCTCGCCGACCAGGTCATGGTGCTCGAGTCGGGACGCGTCACCCAGCGCGGCTCGCTCGACGAGCTGCGGGCCGCGCCGGCGACGCCCTATGTACGGCGGATGCTCGCGGCATCCGCGGACTGACCCGCACCCCGAACGTCGGGTCATGCCGCTGGGACCGCCCCGGAAGCGCAGTATTCAGGTCGACGCGCGGCCCACGGCGGTTCGGTGTCGCCGTCGAAGAGCAGCGCAGCGTCGACGCCCTCTCGCTCCGACGTGTGCTGCGGCGCCCGCGACTCCCCCACGTCGGGCGGCGCGAACGGCCGGTCGGGGGTCGACACATGCGCGCGACCAGCCGGAGACGTCCACCGGATGTCTCCGTCGGGCAGCTGGGACATTCGCCAACCGGTGTGGTGCTTCAGTCGATGGTGCTTGCGGCAGAGATGGGCGAGGTTGTCGTGGCGGGTGGTGCCGCCCGCCGCCCAGTCGCGAGTGTGGTCGATGTCGGTGCCTGCGGCGCGACGGGAGCAGCCGGGGAATCGGCATCCCCCGTCGCGGACGCGAAGGTATCCGGCGAGGTCGGCGGGAACGCGGTAGCGGGTGCGGCCGTAGGAGAGGTAGGCACCGGTTTCGGGGTGCGTGAGGATGCGATGGAACGACGGCGCGTGCGCGGCCAACCGGCGGGCCGTCTCGGCGGGGATGGGTCCGTGCCCATCGAGCTCGGCGGGCTCGTCGCTGTGTCCGAGCAGCGTGAGCACCGGCACGGTGACGTAGACGCGCGGCCTGACCACGCCGAGCGGGGACGGGTCGGGTCCCTCAGCGCCCGGCATTCGCGCGATGCCCACTGCGGCCCCGATGGGGCGGCCGAGCAGGAGATCGCCCGCCAGGTCGACCAGGCGCTGCCGATGGGTGCGAGCATCTCCATCCGAGTCAGATGCGGCACCAGCGAGCGCATCGAGGTGAGCCATGATCGCCACGCCGCGCTCGGCCTCGAGGTGCATGTTCAGCCACGCCATGCCGTCGTCGGCGGGCTCGAGGATGACGCGACGCTCGTCGCGGGCGCGTTCGTGTCGCGCGTCGGACGGCTCGGGATGGATGCGCTCACGAAGACGACGAATGCGGCGACGGAACGCCGACGGCGTCTCTCGTGCCGCGCCGGCGAGCGCGGCAGCCTCGAAAGCCCCGGCATGATCCGCGGGCAGGCCACTCGCGACCTCGAGCAGGGATCGCACCTGCGGAACGGCGATCGTGCCGGCAGACAGCGCATCGAGCGTGGCGGCGAACGTGCCGCAGAGKTGGCCGGCCTCCGCGATCAGCCGGCCAGCCGTCGCCTCGTGCACGACGAGCGTCGTCGCCAGCTCGGCGACGAAGGAACGCGTCGCGAACTCGCGATCTTTGAACGACGAGTCATCCGTCACGCCCTCGACCTCGGCGGCCAGCCGGCGGGCGACCCCGATGCTCCGAAACTGCTCAGCCTGCGCCGAGCGCACAGCGCCCTCGAGTTCGACGATGCGGTCGAGTTCGGCACGCAATCGAGCTCGCGCGTCGAGGTCGGGCGGGGTGTCCATGAGATGAGTCAAGCACCGGCCACTGACATTGGAATGCCCCTGAAACAGCCGGTCAAACGGTCTTTTTCTGTGGAAGTCTTCGCTGCCTTTTCAGGTGTGGAGGACGAGTCCTGACGGCGGAAGCGCCTATCGGAAGGGCGGCTCGTGTCGCGACACGGCACACGCACGGTGGTGCGAGACTGCCCCCTAGAGTGTCGCCATGACTCAGGAACGCTGGCAGAAGTTATCCGAGTGGCCACTGGCGATCGCGGCGTTCTCGTTCCTCATCGCATATTCGTGGCAGGTCATCGGTGAGCTTGCCGGCCCACAGGCCGCAATCGCAGAAGCCGTGATCTGGACGACATGGGCGCTGTTCGTCGTCGACTATGTCGTGAATCTCGTGCTCGCACCGCAGCGCTTCCGGTGGTTCTACACGCATCTCTTCGATCTGGCCGTCGTCGTGCTCCCGATGCTTCGACCGCTACGGCTGCTCAGGCTCGTCACCATCCTGGTCGTGCTCCAGCGAACCGCGGGCGCCGCCTTCCGCGGGCGTGTGATCCTCTACGTGACCGGCGCCTCACTCCTGCTCGTCTGGGTCGCCGCATTGACCGTCCTCGATGCCGAGCGCGGGAACGATGGAACCATCCAGACCTTCGGAGAGGGCCTCTGGTGGGCCTTCGTCACCATCACGACCGTCGGCTACGGCGACTACTTCCCGGTGACGCCGACAGGTCAACTCGTCGCCGTTGGCGTGATGCTCGGCGGTATCGCCCTGATCGGCGTGGTGACCGCGACCCTCGCCTCATGGATCGTGGAGAGGGTCAGCGCGACGAACGAGTCCGAGAAAGCAGCCACGAAGGCGCACATCGATGAACTGGCGGTGGAATTGCGAGCACTCCGTGAGGAACTGGCGAAACGAGCGTAGCGACTTCGCCGACGCGGCCTCACCGAGGCGTGTCGAACCGGCTCTCCACGGGATCCGCCTCGACGGCGTCCGCCCAGGTCCCCACGTCGAACGTGAATTCCGCGACCGCGCACGTCGGCATGTGCTCGATCGTGCCCGACAACGCGAAGGCGAGGTCGGAGAGTCCCGGGTCGTGGGCGACGACCATCGCCGTGTCGGCGGCGTCGTCGAAGTCGCGGACGACGTCGAGGATCTCCTCGGGCATGGCGCCGTACAGCCGCTCGTCGAGCTCCACACGGTCGGCGCCGACGCCGAGCGCCTGCGCCAGCAACTTCGCCGTGGTGCGGGCGCGGATGGCCGTGCTCGAGCGGATGATGTCGGGCACCAGTCCCCGCTCGGCGAGGCGCCGCCCCATCTCGGGCGCATCGCGCAGGCCGCGCTCAGCCAAGGGCCGCTCGTGATCGTCGAGGCCCGGCGCATCCCAGGCCGACTTCGCGTGTCGCACGAGCACCAGCGTCTTCATGCGGCGAGTCTGCCACCGTCGGCAGCGGTCCGCGAGGGCGAGGGCAAGGGCGAGCGCGAGCCGCGAGGGCGAGCGCGAGCCGCGAGCCGCCGCCTACACGCCCCGCGCCGCGAGCCCCGCCGCGAACTCGAGCACGCACAGCGCCGCCAGCCGCACCGTGCGGCCGTCTGCGGCATCCGTCGTCGCATCGATCTCGACCAGGTCGGCGCTGCGCACGCGGGCATCGGATGCCGCAGCACGCACGAGCTCGCGCAGTTCCCACGCCGCGAGGCCACCCGGCACCGACGCCGGGCAGGCTGGCGCGACCGAGCGGTCGCAGGCATCGACGTCGACGTCGAGGTGAACTGGACCGCCGGCGGCACCCGCGATCTCGAGCGCCTCGGCCATGACGTCGGCGGGTCGCCGGCCGTGCAGCTCGTCGCGGTGGATGACGGTGATGCCGAGCTCGGCCGCGCGCCGCGCATAGGCGGCGGAGTTCGCGAAGTCGGCGATGCCGATCTGCACGATGCGGCGCGGATCGAGGCCCGCCTCGACGAGACGCCGCACCGGGGATCCGTTCGAGACGCCGTCGCGCAGGTCGAAGTGGGCGTCGATCGTCACGAGACCGGCCGTGCCGAGGTCGTCGCCCCAGACACCGAGCGCGGTCGCCACGGTCACCGAGTTGTCGCCGCCGAGCGCGAGGAGCGCGGTCGCGCGTTCGAGCGCGCCCGCCGTCGCGGCGATCGTGCGCGCCTCGCCCTCGGCGCCGTCGGGCTCGTCGATGTCGCCGGCATCCGCGAACCGCAGCTCGCCGAGATCCCGGCCGACACGTGCCGCCGCCCCCTCGGGCGCACGCCGGTCGGGCATCAGCGCGGGACTGTACCGCCGCAGCGCCTCGCGGATCGCCGCGGGCGTGGCGTGCGCGTTCGTGGGCGACAGCGACGTGCGCCACCCGGGAACGCCGAGCAGCACGAGATCCACGGATGCCGCGGGCTCGAGCTCCACGAGTGCGGGCCATCCGCCCGCGCGGGGCCAGAGGGGGTCGTGCGAGAGGGTCGCCATGGCACGACGCTAGCAATCGCGGATGCTGTCGGCCGAGGCATCCGCCAGCTGCGATGTCTGCAATCCCGGACGCCACGCTGCGCGACGCGGCACGACGCGGGCTTCACCCGAGCCGGGCTCAGCCCCGCAGCGCCGCCAGCAGCTCCCGCTCGCGGTCAGCCGACAATCCGGCGCCACGCTCGCGGTCGAGGCCCTGGCTCCGTTCCCACTCGAGGATCTCGGCGAGGAGCTGCTCGAGCGGCCGCAACTGCAGGCCGGCCGCCTTCGCCGCCGCGTTCGACCGATCGAGGAACGCCTGCCACTCGGGATCGATGATCCAGAGCGGCAGCGACTCGGGACCCGACCACTCGGCGACGCCCTGCTCGGCGAGCCACTCGGGCGAGACGGCGACGACCTCACCCTCGTGGCCCGCGGCGGCGCGCGACAGCTCCAGCCAGTCCTCGAAGGTGACACGATCGCCGACGGCGTTGAACGCGCCGGTGAGACGCCGCTCGATCGCGTCGAGCGTGAATCGCACGAGGTCGTCGACGTGGATGGCCTGCACCGGCGAGTCGAGGATGTCGGGCACGAGCATCGGCTCGTCGTCGCGAGCCGCCCTCGCGACCCAGTAGCCGCCCCGACCCGAGGGGTCGCCCGGACCCACGATGAGGCCCGGGCGGATGACGAGCAGCCGGTCGCCCACCGCATCGCGGTATGCCTGCTCGATCGCGGACTTCGCCTCGCCGTACGTCTCGGGGTCGGACTCGTCGGACTCCAGCGGCGGCATGAGCTCCGCCGTCTCCTCGGCGCCGGGCTGGTCATGCCGGGCGTACACGTTGCCCGACGAGATGAAAGTCCAGTGCGCGGCCGACGGACCGAGCTCGGCGGCCGCTCGACGCGCGAACCCCGGCTGGCGCGTCACGTCGACGATGGCGTCCCATCGACGCCCTGCGACCTCGTCGTAGGCACCGGAGGCCGAGCGGTCGGCGCGCACGAGCTCGGCGCCCGCGGCCACCTCGCCCGCCTCGCCGCGGGCCAGGCACGTCACCCGATGCCCGCGAGCGAGCGCCTCCTCGGCGAGCGTGCGTCCGAGCCATTGCGTGCCGCCGAGGATGAGCAGGTCCATCCCGCCATCCCAGCACGCGACGGATGCCGCCGTCACGCGTGTTCTCGCAGCGCGAACCGGCGCGCGCGGGGCGAGGGGCCGCAGTGGAGGGGACGTTTCCCGCTCGGGAATGCGTCGACGATTCCGACCGTTGACGTGACAGATACCCCATGGGGGTATGCTGATCTCGAACCGGTGAAGGGAAGATCGATGAGTATGACGCGCGACGAGCCGCACGAGCACGCGCACGACCACGCGGAGCACGCAGGGCACGACATGCACGCGTGCCACGAGGCGCACGCTGGGCACGACATGCACGCCGGCCACGACCACGCCGACCACGACGCTCACGCTGGCCACGACCACGCCGGCCACGACATGCACGCTGGCCATGACCATGCCGGGCACGACGCTCACGCCGCTCACGCGGGGCACGGCGGCCACGGCGACCACGTCGGCCAGTTCCGCCGCCTGTTCTGGGTCATGCTCGTCATCGCGATCCCGACGATCGCGTTCAGTCCGATGTTCGCGTCGATCCTGGGGTACTCGCTGCCCGACAACCCGATCGTCCCGTGGATCTCCCCCGTGCTCGGCACCGTCATGTTCTTCTGGGGCGGCCGACCCTTCCTGACGGGCGCCTGGTCGGAGCTGAAGGCGCGCCAGCCCGGCATGATGCTGCTCATCGGGCTCGCCATCACCGTCGCCTACGTCGCGTCGCTCGGCGCGAGCCTCATGCTGCTCGACCACGAGCTCGACTTCTGGTGGGAGCTCGCCCTCCTCATCGTCATCATGCTGCTCGGCCACTGGATCGAGATGCGCTCGATCATGCAGGCGTCCAGCGCCCTCGACGCACTGGCGGCACTGCTGCCCGACGAGGCCGAGCGCGTGACGGATGCCGCTGACGGCGGGGCCGCGACCGCCAGCACCACCGAGATCGTCGCCCCCTCCGACCTCCGAGTCGGCGACGTCGTGATCGTGCGCCCAGGCGGCCGCGTGCCAGCCGACGGCGACGTGGTCGACGGCACGGCGGCGATGGACGAGTCGATGATCACCGGCGAGTCCACCACCGTGAGCCGTGGCCCCGGCGAGCACGTCGTGGCCGGCACGGTCGCGACCGACACCGCGATCCGCGTGCGGGTCTCCGCGGTCGGCGACGACACGGCGCTTGCGGGCATCCAGCGCCTCGTCGCGAAGGCGCAGGCGTCGAGCTCGCGCGCCCAGCGCCTCGCCGATCGCGCGGCCGGCTGGCTGTTCTGGTTCGCGCTCGGCGCCGCCGTGATCACCGCGATCACGTGGACGATGCTCGGCAACCCCGACGACGCGGTCGTGCGCACCATCACCGTGCTCGTGATCGCGTGCCCCCACGCCCTCGGCCTCGCCATCCCACTCGTGGTGTCGATCGCCACCGAGCGTGCCGCGCGCGGCGGCGTGCTCGTCACGGACCGCCTCGCCCTCGAGACGATGCGCACGGTCGGCGCCGTGCTGTTCGACAAGACCGGCACCCTGACGAAGGGCGAGCCGGCGGTCACCGACGCGCTCGCGGCATCCGGATTCGACCCCGACCAGGTCATGGCGCTCGCCGCCGCGGCCGAGACCGACTCCGAGCACCCGCTCGCCAAGGCGATCGTGACGGATGCCGCGCGCCGCGGCCTCACCATCCCGGTCGCGTCGGGCTTCACGGCGTCGGCCGCGGTCGGCGTGCACGCCACGGTCGGCGGACGCACCGTGCAGGTCGGCGGCCCCGGGCTGCTCGCCCGTGAGGGCACCGCGCCGCTTGCGGCATCCGCCGGCTGGAGCGAACGCGGCCAGACCGTGCTGCACGTGCTCGTCGACGGCGAGATCGCGGGAGCCATCGCCCTGGCCGACGAGGTGCGGCCCGAGTCGAAGCAGGCCGTCGACGCGCTGCACGCGCTCGGCGTGCAGGTCGTGATGATCACCGGTGACGCCGAGCCCGTCGCCCGCACGGTCGCCGCACAGCTCGGCATCGACCGGGTCTACGCGGGCGTGCGCCCCGAGGACAAGGCCGCCAAGGTGCAGGAGCTCCAGGCCGAGGGCCTCAGCGTCGCGATGGTCGGCGACGGCGTGAACGATGCGCCCGCGCTCGCGCAGGCCGACGTCGGTATCGCGATCGGCGCCGGCACGGATGTGGCGATCGCGTCGGCCGGGGTCATCCTCGCGTCATCCGACCCGCGTTCGGTGATCTCGGTCATCGAGCTGTCGCGGGCGAGCTACCGCAAGATGCAGCAGAACCTCTGGTGGGCGGCCGGCTACAACCTCGTCTCGGTGCCGCTCGCGGCGGGCGTGCTTGCGCCCATCGGCTTCGTCATGCCGATGTCGGTCGGTGCGATCCTCATGTCGCTGTCGACGGTGATCGTGGCGGCCAACGCGCAGCTGCTGCGCCGGCTCGACCTGCGCCCCGAGGCGTCGACCCGTGCGGTGCTCGGGCGATCGGGCGGTGCTCCGGATGCCGCGCCGGCGCCGCGCACGACCGTCGCCGCCTAGGCCGGCG
>NZ_JBFUCL010000048.1:0-15061 GCF_056405255.1 Agromyces sp. P1_H4
GTCGTAGTCCCGGCCGCCCTCGGGTTGCCCGTAGGCGACGAAGTGCTTGGCGGTCGCGGCGATGGCATCGGATGCCGCGAGCGACGCGCCCTGGTAGCCGCGCACCATCGCGCGGCCGAGCTCGGCGGTGAGGTGCACGTCCTCGCCGAAGCCCTCGACCACGCGGCCCCACCTCGGATCGCGGGACACGTCGACCATCGGCGAGAACGTCCACGTCACCCCGGCGGAGCGCGCTTCGGCGGCCGCGAGGCGGGCGAGATCCTCCACCAGCCGTGGATCGAAGCTCGCAGCCTGCGCGAGGGGCACCGGCGCGATCGTGCGGTGCCCGTGGATGACGTCGAGCCCGACCAGCACGGGGATGCCGAGCCGGGTCTCCTCGACCGCGATACGCTGCAGGGCATTCGTCGCGGCCGCCGTGCGCGGCCAGAACACCGAGCCGATGCCGTCGCGCACGAGCTGCGCCGCTGCGGCCTGCTGCGGTCGGAACACGATCTGCAGCTGGCCGAGCTTCTCGGCCCAGGTGAGCTCATCGAGGAGCATCCGGATGCGGCGGGTCGGCGTCATGTGGCGGTGGTCCTTCGTGGTCGGGGCGGGAATGCGGCTGCCGCCCGGGGCGCGAAGCTCCGGACGGCAGCCGATCGAGGAACGGGTCCTACTGGTCCCAGGCGGCGTCCATGTCCTCGAGGACCGCCTCGACCGTCTTCTGGCCGGTGAGGAGGCCCTGCACGCCGACGCCGAGGGCGTCGTAGGTCGCCGGGTTGGGCCACGTCGCGTTCGGGAGGCCGGTGTAGGCACCCGACTCGAGCAGGTCGGCGACCGGCTGGTAGACCGGGAGCAGCGTGTCCGCGCTGACACCCGTGATCGGCACCGCACCCGAGAGCTCGGCGTACTGCTGCGCCTGCTCGGGCTCGGCGACCCAGTCGAGGAAGTCCTGCGCGGACTTCTTGGCGCCGTCGTCGGCCTTGGCGTTGATGGCCCACGCGTAGTTGGCGGAGGCCAGCATGAAGTCGCCCTGGTCGTCGGCCGGCGGGAACGCCTGGACGTCGGTCTCGAGGCCCGCGCCGGCGTTGATCGAGGTCGCAGCCGAGCCGGGAACGGCGGCGCTCAGCGACGTGCCACCGCCGATGCCGTTGGTGATCGAGTCGAACGTGCCGCCCGCCGCGCCGTCCTGGAAGCACCCGCCGTCGTTCATGGCGACGATGTCGTCGAGCGTCTGCTTCCAGCCGTCGCTGTCGGCGAAGGTCACGTCGCCGGCCGCGCGCTGCTCGTTCCAGTCGGGGGTCTCCTCGTAGACGCGGGTCGCCGAGACGAGCTGGGCGAGCAGGCCGGTGTTGAACGACACGGAGCCGGCGAGCACGGTGAAGCTCTTCCCCGCGTCGCGCGCCGTCGTGCAGGCCTTCAGCATGTCGTCGAAGGTGGCCGGGAACTCGTCGATGCCCGCTTCCTCGGCGGCCGCGGGGTTCCAGATCAGGCCGACGGGGGAGAGCGCGGTCGGCTGGCCGTAGATCTTGCCGTCCACTTCGTAGAGCGACTCGGTGCCCTCGGGGATGATGCCGGCCGACGTGTCGTCGAGGGGCTCGAGGAACCCGGCGTCGGCGAGGGTGATCACCGAGATCGGCTGGCCGGTTCCCGGGGAGAGGATGGCGACATCCGCCGCGTTGCCCGCCTGGAACTGGGTGGTGACCTGGGTGTTGTACGCCTCGGAGGGGTACGGGATGACCTCGATCTCGGTGCCGGTCTCCTCCGTGTACGCCTTCGCCATCTGCGCGTAGAAGTCGTCGGCGTCGTTGGCCTGGGCGACCATCATGGAGAAGCCGGTGCCCGATGCGTCGTCGGTGCTGCCGGTGTCGCCGCCGCCGGAACAACCGGCGAGGACCATCACTCCGGCGACGGGTGCCGCGAGGAGCGACCACCGAAGCGGCTTGGATGCGGGGTGCTGTGACATTTCGGACCTTTCGTGACGTCGTTGTCGCCAGCCTCGGGCCGGCTCGGCCGCTGGCCGCACCTCCAGCGTGGCACACATTGGCATGATTCCGACATTAGTCTTGGTGATGTGTGGCAATAGTGCCGCTGATCCTGCCCGTGAGCACCCTTCAGGCGGGGGACTCGACGAGGAGCACGACCGGGCCGGCGAGCCCCGCCGGGAGGGGCTCGGCCGTCGGCTCGAACACCCGGGTCATGGGCTCGAAGACGTCTCCGCTCGGCGCCGCTGCCTCGGCGATCAGCCGGTTTCGCCACGGCGTGGTGACCTCGATGCGCATGAGGTTCACCCCTGCGCGGAGCGCCGCGGTGACGTCGACCTGGAACGGCGCCGTCCAGGCGACGCCGCAGTCGACGTCGTTGACGGTCACCCGGGCGATGTCGCGCACGACACCGAGGTCGACGAGATGGCGGTCGCCCTCGACCGGTTCATCGGCCAGCTCGAACCCGACCGAGTAGGCGCCTGTCCCTGAGAAGCGGCGGGCTTCGTCGTCGAGGGTCGTCCACAGTGCGGGGCCCGAGGGCATCGCGGTCGAGGCACGGCCGGGCAGGTGCAGCTCCCATGGCCCGCGGAGCTGCGTGGACCGGACCGCCGGCGTGGGCGGCTCCGCGTCGGCGCCGAGCACGAACGTGGAGCCGAAGCTCGGCAGCGAGAGCCGGTACGCGCTGCGGCCGTCGCCCGACGGCGTCCCGTCGTGCGGGAGCCCCTGCACCTGCAGCGCCACCGGATCCCACGTCACGAGATGCGGCGCAGGGTCGGACACCAGGAGCCGCGCCTCGGCCGGCTCGGCGGACGGGTTCGCGAGGAACGTCACGCGTCGACCGTCGATGACGCGTGAGATCTGCCGAAGCGGCGGGCCGACGACCTCGAGCGCGGGCTTCAGGCCGAGCTCGTCGAGCGCCTCGCGAAGGTCGGAGGTGTCGAGCACGCGTCCTCGTGCGCGCGGCGCGGTCCAGATGCGGTCGCAGCTGCGGTCGAACGAGTCGGGATCGTCGCCGAGCGATGGCGACGCGCTCGGCCGTCGGCCCACGATGGTGGCGCCGTGGTCGAGGAGCCGCTCCACTGCCAGGAGCGTCGGGAGCGTCATCCGGTCGCTCGAACCGCCCAGGTACAGCAGGCGATAGGAGGCGCCGTCGGCGACGACCGCACCGTCCTCGACGCGGAGCACGGTCGTGAGGGCGTCGACCCCGACGTAGTCGAAGTCGAACCCGGGCGGCACGACGGTGTCGAAGTCGTGCCCGAAGAGGCCGGTGACCGGCGCCTCCTCCCCGATGAAGACCGCGACGTCGACCGCCGGCACGCCCATGCTGAGCAGGGCCGAGCACCGCGCGAGGTAGTCGATCCACGGGCGGGCGACGCCCGACCACGTCTCGTTGATCGTGAACGYCTGCCCGAGGAACGGGGCGAGGGCGATCCCCGGCGGCGGAGCGGCGATCGGCTGGTGCGGCGAGGTGTGGATGCAGAATCGGGTCACGCCGAGCGAGAGTTGCAGGTCGGCGACGTGCTTGAGCGTGTGCGGAGTCCACGACCACGGCCGGTCGAACGACGTGAACGCCTCGGCGCCGACCCACTGCCGGCCGTGCACGTGGGCGACCGAGGACGCGCCCTTCAGGTCGGCCACGTACGTCGGAAGCGGACCCCGCTCCGCGTCGAACGTCCACATCGCCCCCATCGGAACGTCGGCATGCGAACGCATCGCGAGGTCGTCGCCGAGCTGTGGCCGACCGTCCTCGAGCGCCTCGGCGTAGGAGCTCATGCCCCGCTGACGCGCCTCGGCCGCGAGCGTGCCGTAGTACTCGTCGGCGAGGAGCTCGGCGATCGTGCGGCGGTAGTCGTAGAGGAACCGGTCGGATGCCTCGGGGTCGCCCATCAGGCAGCCCGCGAGGGCGGGCAGCCAGGGCGTCGGGTCGTAGCCCCGACGGCGTCCGAACTGCTCGAGGATCGACTCCGTCCAGTTCTGCGGGCCGGCCTCGATGCTGTCGCTGAGGAGGGCGCCGAAGCGCGGCGTCGMCGCCGCGCCGGGCTCGTCTTCGACGGCGAAGCGGCTGAGGTGCGTGCGCAGATAGGCGCGCACCCGGTCGCCGTCGAGCTTGTCGACCTCGAGCCCGGTGGCGTCGGCCGGTGCCGGCCCGTTCGTCTGCCCGGTGAGCGACGCGCCGAGACGAAGGATGGTCCATTCGCCCGGCGGCGCGTGCCAGCGGAGCACGCCGTCGTGCACGTACTCGCTGACGTCGATGACGGTCTCTGGATGCAGCGCGCCGGCGCCGGCCCGAGGGTCGGTGGGCACGGCGAAGTAGTCGGCGACGACGCCGAACCCGGCCTTCGCCTCGGCGCGGTGGACGCGCCCGCCCGAGCGGAGCACGAACTCGGAGACCTCGAAGCGGTCGGTGGTGCGGAGCACCGGTGGGCGTCGCACGCCGTGGGCGATCGGCGGGAGCGCCTCGGCGGCGCTCGACCCCGAGAGCACGAGCCGGAACCACCGTGCGGTGACGGCGGGGAACAACGCGGTGCGAGCCGGAACGCCGTCGGCCGGCAGTTCGACGACGTCTCGATACGTCTCGCCGTCGTCGCTCGCCTGCAGCACCGCGGTCGCGGGTGGCGCTGCGCCGAACCCGCGCGGGCCGGGCAGGCCGACGACGACCGATCGAACGGTGATCGGCGTGACGAACTCCTGCTCGATCCACGCGGTCGACCACCCGTCGGGGTCGCGCGGCAGCGCGAGCGATCGGCCGAACGATCCGTCGGTGAGGCACGTCCAGTCGTGCACCGGCGTGGAAGCGCGGAAGCGGGCCGGTGCCTGCACCTGATGCAGTGGATCGGCGGGGAACGCGAGCACGCGCCAGTCCGTGGCCCACGGCACGTGCTCCGGCGCGGCACCCCAGCGTGGCGAGTCCTGGTACAGGCCCGCCACCGAGGGCACGGGCGGAAGCGGCACCTCGACGGGTCGGCCGCCGGCCAACGCGAGCTCCGACCAGACCACCTTCTTCATGGCATCGGCCGGTTYCACCCATGGGCCGCCGGCCGCACTCCACCCCGACGAGGTCGCGACGGCCAGTTCGAAGCCGAGGTCCGACGCGGTGCGCTTCGCGGCGAGCACGGCCTCGTCCCATGCCGACGAGCCGGGCCGCACGGGCGCGGGAACGACGAGGGAACCCCCCATCCCGCCGTCGAACACCTGCGCACCGCGCACCCCGACGGCGTGGAGCCACCGCAGGTCGCGCTCGATGCCCTCGGGATCGATGTTGCCGTCCATCCAGTGCCACCAAGCGCGTGGGCGCGCCTCGTCGGGCGGGTCKACGAAGGCATCCCAGAGGCGGTCGGACGGCTCGGTGGAACCGGATGACGCGTGCTCCATCACAGGGGAATCCTTCCAGCCGCCGCGTCGGACGGATCATGGCGCTACTTATATGCGATATCGAGACAACTAATGTGTCTTTCCGACGCAAGTGTGTCACAGTTGCCCTAGGGCGCCCGACCTGCAACCGGGGCGCGAGACGACGAGGTCAGAGAGCAGATGACAGTGACGATCGACGAGAGCAGCACTCGCACACTCACCGTGCCGCCCGAGGCGTGGAACACGCCGGCGCCGCGCAAGCGCGGCAAGAAGCCGCTGATCAGCTTCGGCCACTGGTGGTGGGCGATGCCCGCCGTGATCCTGGTCATCGCGGTGCACTACGTCGCGACGCTGACCGGCGGGTTCTTCGCGTTCACCGACTGGACGGGGCTCGGCGACTGGGCGTTCGTGGGCCTGGAGAACTTCCAGCGGATCTTCCAGGATCCGCTGATGGTCGGCGCCGTGGTGAACACCCTGTTCCTCGCGTTCGGGGCGGTCATCCTCACGAACGTCTTCGGCCTGCTGTTCGCCCTCGCCATCAACCGGATGCTGAAGTCCCGGTACATCCTGCGAACGCTCCTGTTCATGCCCGTCGTGCTGAGCCCGCTCGCGGTCGCCTACGTGTGGAAGTTCATCTTCCAGTTCGACGGACCGCTGAACGGCTTCCTCGGCCTGCTCGGTCTCGAGGAGTTCCAGAAGGTCTGGCTGGCCGACCCCACGTGGTCGATCTGGGCCATCCTGATCACCGTGGTCTGGCAGCAGACCGGGTTCACCATGGTGATCTACCTCGCCGGGCTGGCGAGCGTGCCGATCGAGGTCGAGGAGGCCGCCGCGCTCGACGGCGCCGGCATCTGGCAGCGGTTCCGGTACGTCATCGTCCCCGCCATCCGGCCGTCGATCGCGATCGCGACCACCCTCGGCATCATCCAGGGCCTGCGCATCTTCGACCAGATCCTCGCCCTCACGGGCGGTGGGCCGGCCGGCGCCACCGAGACGCTCGCCACCCAGGTGTACAAGCAGGCGTTCTCGCTCGGCCAGTTTGGTTTCGGCTCGGCGCTCGCGCTGGTGCTCACCGTGATCATCCTGGCGTTCGCCATCCTCCAGCAGTACGTCACCCGCGACCGCGAGACCGGAAGGGCCTGACCCATGTTCCGCTACACCAAGGCCACCGCCCTCCGCGAGGTCCTCGTCTGGGTCGTCACCCTGATCGGACTGCTGCCCTTCTACCTCCTCGTCGTGACCGCGCTGAAGCCCGACGAGGAGCTCCTCACGACGAGCGCCGTCGCGCCGCCGTCGACGGTCGACTTCGGCGCGTTCGTCGAGGTGCTCACGACCACCGGGCGCAACAGCATCCCGATGAGCATCCTCAACAGCGTCATCATCACCGCCGGCGCCATCCTCGGCCTCGTGCTGCTCGGCTCGATCGCGGCATACGTGATCGCCCGGCGCACCCGGGCCTGGACCAACCTCGCCTACTACCTCGTGCTCATCGCGATCATCCTCCCCGCCCAGCTCGGCACCGTGCCGCTCTACATCGGTGCCCGCAGCGTCGGCCTCACCGGCAACGCGCTCGGCATGATCCTGCTCTGGATCGCGATCCTGCTGCCGCTGTCCGTGTTCCTCTACGCGAGCTTCTTCCGAGGGCTGACCACCGAGTACGAGGAAGCGGCGGTCATCGACGGCGCCTCGCCCACCCAGGCGTTCTTCCGCGTCGTGCTGCCGCTCATGGCGCCCGCCACCGGGACGGTGGCGATCCTCGCCGGCCTGATCGTCTGGAACGACTTCTTCAACTCGCTCATCTTCCTCGGGGGGTCCGAGACCCAGACTCTCCCCGTCGCGATGTACACGTACGTCGGCGGCCTGGTCTCGGCGTGGAACAAGATCTTCGCCGTCGTCATCATCTCGATGGTGCCGATCCTGCTCTTCTACATGTTCGCCCAGAAGCGCTTCATCCAGGGCTTCGCCGGCGGCCTCAAGGGCTGACCGGCAGATGACCACGGACAACCGGGCCGCCTTCGAGCGGTTCGTGGAGCTGTTCTACACGCAGAAGCGGGTCGCGGATGCCTTCGCCGACCACGTCGCGGACGACTACCGCCAGCACAACCCGACCATCGGAGACGGCCCGTGGGCGGCGATCGCGATGCTGACGCCGAAGTTCGACGGCTCGCCCGACGCACGGTTCGACGTGCAGCGCATCCTCGTCGACGGCGACCTCGCGATGGTGCACGTGAAAGCCTCCCGACCCGGCGCACCCGACGCCGCGGTCGCGGACATCTACCGATTCGAGGACGGCCGGATCGTCGAGCACTGGGACGTGCTTCAGCAGGTTCCCGTGCATGCCGCCCACGACCATCCGATGTTCTGACCACCGAAGGACGCCCCATGTACCAGCTCGCACCCAACATCGAACTCCTCTTCACCGAGGCCGGCGACTACCACGACCGCGTGCGCGCGGCTGCGGCATCCGGCTTCACCGCCGTCGAGATGTGGGGCCCGACCGGGGTCGACGCGCCCTCGACGCCCAAGGACCTGCCCGCCCTGAAAGCCGCCCTCGAGGAGACCGGCACGCAGCTGACCGCCCAGCTCGCCGAGCCGCGGACGCAGTTCATGATCCCGCCGTGGGATCACTCGGAGTTCTTCCGCAAGCTCGACGAGGGTGTGGAGATCGCGCACGAGCTGGGCACGCCCCGCATGGTCGTGGGCAGCGGCACCGGGTTCGGCGGCTGGAAGCGCCAGGTGCAGCTCGACAAGCTCATCGAGATCTACCAGAAGGCCACGGCGCAGATCGACGGCTCGGGCATCACCCTGGTGCTCGAACCGGTCAACGTGCGCGTCGACCACCCCGGGTCGCTGCTCGACCGCACGAGCGAGGCGGTCTACGTCGCGCGCGGCGTCGACTCGCCGTTCTTCGGAGTGCTGTACGACCTGTACCACTCCACGGTCGAGGGCGAGGATGTCGCGGCCGAACTCGCGAATGCGGGCGACCTGATCCGCTACGTGCAGGTCGCCGACGCGCCGGGTCGCGGCGAACCCGGCACGGGATCCATCGACTGGCCCGCGCGCCTCGGCGACCTCCGCGCCTCGGGCTACGACGGCCCGATCGGGCTCGAGTACTACCCGCAGACGGCGTCGGCCGACTCGGTGAAGCTCATCCAGCAGTTGGCGGCGGCGGCATGACCACGTCGCCCGTCTCACGGTATCCAGCCGAGGTCGACGTCGCCATCGTGGGCAGCGGTCCGACCGGCGCGGCCTATGCGCGCATCCTGAGTGAGGGGGCGCCCGGCCTCACCGTCGCCATGTTCGAGGCCGGGCCGACCGTGTCGGACCCGCCGGGAGCGCACGTGAAGAACATCGAGGATCCGAAGCGGCGGGCCGCGGCGCAGCGTGCCTCCGAGGGCCCGGGCGCGGGCGCCGACACGGTGAGTTCGCCCGGTGCCGTGAAGAGCGGCGAGCGACGGGCCCGGCCCGGCACGTTCCTCCTCGACGACGGCTACGCCTTCCCCGGCGAGGACGGCATGCCGGTCGCGGCGATGTCGACCAACGTCGGCGGCATGTCCGCGCACTGGACGGCCGCATGCCCGCGTCCGGGCGGCAGTGAGCGCATCGCGTTCCTCCCCGACCTCGATGAGCTGCTCGACGAGGCCGACCGCCTGCTCGGCGTGACGACCGACGCCTTCGACGGCTCGCCGTTCGGTGCGGTCGTGCGCGAGCGCCTCGCCGCCGTCGTCGACGACGACCGTGAGCCTGCGGCGCGAGTGCAGCGGATGCCGCTGGCCGTCCACCGGCGTGCCGACGGCCGTCTGGTGTGGTCGGGCTCCGACGTCGTGCTCGGCGAGGCCACCCGGGCGAATCCGGGCTTCGAACTCCACGACGAGTCCCTCGTCACCCGGGTGCTCGTCGACGACGCGGGACGCGCCGCCGGCGTGGCGGTGCGCGATCGCCGCTCCGGAGAGTCGCACACGGTGCGTTCAAGAGCCGTGGTGGTGGCCGGCGATGCGCTCCGCACGCCGCAGCTGCTGTGGGCGTCCGGCATCCGGCCGCACGCACTCGGCCGCTACCTGAACGACCAGGCCCAGGTGGTGTTCGCGTCCCGCATCCGCGACGCCGAACGGCTTGTGCCGGCCGGAGCCCGCGACGAGGTGGCCGCGGCCGGGGCGCTCAGCGAGCAGAGCGGGGTGAGCTGGGTCCCGTTCACCGACGACGTGCCGTTCCACGGCCAGATCATGCAGCTGGACGCCTCGCCGGTGCCGCTCGCGGACGACGATCCCGTCGTGCCGGGGTCGATCGTCGGCCTGGGCCTGTTCTGCGCGAAGGACCTGCAACCCGACGACCGGGTCGAGTTCGCCGACGACGTGACCGACGCCTACGGCATGCCCGCCATGCGCATCCACTACCGCCTCACCGATCGCGACCACGCGGTGATCGAGCGCGCACGCGAGGAGATCGTGCGCCTCGGTGCGGCGGTGGGGGAGCCCATCGATCCCCGGCCGTTCACGATGCCGCCCGGCGCATCCCTGCACTACCAGGGCACGACGCGCATGGGCGAGACCGACGACGGCGAGAGCGTCTGCACGCCCGACAGTGAGCTGTGGACCGCGCCGGGTGTCTACGTCGCCGGCAACGGCGTGATCCCCACCGCGACGGCCTGCAACCCGACGCTCACGAGCGTCGCGCTGGCGGTGCGCGGGGCCCGGCGGATCGCCAGGTCACTCGCCTCGGAATGAGCCGTCGTCTTGCTTATGTCTAAAACAGACAATAGAATGAGGAAATCATGACAAAGAAGTCCGGCGGCATCATTCCGCCCTTGACGAGGAGGTCCCGGTGATCCCCGATCGCATCATCGAGCCGAACACGCTCACCACCGACGGCCGCCGCGCCGAGGTCGAGGTCCGCATCCCGTGGTACCGCGCGCTTCCGGGCTCCTGCATCGCGGGCGCCGTCCTCAGCATCGACGGCGTGCCGGCGGTCGAGGAATCGCTGCGCTGGACGATGAACGGCCGCACCTTCACCTTCGACGAGCTCGTCGACGAGACCGGGGAGTGGTGGTTCCCGACCGACTCCGCCGTGCTCTCGGGCGAGGTGCCCGTCGAGGCCGGCGACGCCGAGCACCGGGTCGACGTCGACCTGAAGCTGTACATCCCCTACATCGTCATCGGCGAGAACGAGGTGCTCCACATCGAGGAGCACGACTCCAAGACCATGAAGGCGGTGGCAGCATGAGCGGCACGCTCGGAACGCCCATCCAGGGCGTCACCCTCTACAGCTTCACCCGCGCCTTCCACGGGCGCGAGTACGACCTCGAGGGCCTCATCCGCAAGGTCGCCGCCGAGGGCTACGGGCCCGGCCTCGAGGTCATCGGCTTCTCGAGCTTCCGCGGATTCCCAGAGATCGACGACCGCTTCGCCGGCTGGTTCCGCGACCTCGTCGACGAGGTCGGACTGGTCACCACGTCGCTCGCGGTGAACGCCGACATCGGCATCCACCGCGATCGCCTGCTCGACCAGGACGAGCTCATCGAGTACATGCGCCGCCAGATCCAGGCCGCCGCGAAGCTCGGCTTCCCGATCGCCCGCGTGCAGATCTCGCTGACGCCCGACTCGATGGAGCAGCTCGCCCCGGTCGCCGAGGAGTACGGCGTCACCCTCGCGCTCGAGGTGCACGCCGACCAGTACGCCTCGCACCCGCGCATCCTGGCGCTGCGGGACCGCTACGAGCAGGTCGGCTCGCCGTTCCTCGGCTTCACCGCCGACTGGGGAGCGACCGTCACCGGGTTCGCGCCGTCGCTGCTCGAGGCGTACCGCCGGCGCGGGGCCTCCGACGAGCTGCTCGCCAAGGTCGTCGACCTGTGGAACACGTTCTACGAGCAGGGCCCGCCCGCCGACCAGGCCGAGCACGGCCAGCGGTTCGGCGCGTTCATCGGGCTCGCCGCCCAGAACGGGCGCCCCGAGCTCGGCATCGACTTCGGAATCAACGGCACCGGCCTGTTCGGGCCGGCGCGCGTCGACGACTGGCTCGAGATCATGCCGTGGATCCGCCACGTGCACGGCAAGTTCTTCGGCATCGACGAGCACGGCGAGGAGCCGTCGGTGCCTGTGCGCGACCTCATCGCGCTCCTCGTCGAGCAGGGCTACTCGGGCGCGATCTCGAGCGAGTACGAGGGCTGGCACTGGAACCACTGGCAGAGCCCGTTCGAGATCATCGCCGGTGAGCAGGCCGTGCAGCGCTCTGCCGCCGAGGCGGCGGGATCGCGCATGATCACGGATGCCGCGGAAGCCCGCGCCCTCCTCCACTCCCACCTCGCGCAGCCCGTCCGCGGCTGACCCGACCCCTTCGACACGCTCAGGGATATCGAAATGACTGAAGACCACGGCATCGCCGGCACCGGGATCAAGCTCGGCATCACCCTCTACTCGCTCACCTCCGAGTTCGCCGCGGGGCTCTACACGCCCGAGACCCTCATCAAGGCAGCGGCCGATCATGGACTCGGCCCGGGCATCGAGTTCAACATCGCCCAGATGCTGCGCACCTACCCCGACGTCGACGACGAGTTCGTCAGGATCTGGCGCGACAGCATGGATCGGTACGGACTCGAGCCCAGCGCGATCGGCACGAACCTCGACATGGGGCGCCGCAAGGACCGCGACATGACGCCAGACGAGGAGCACGAGTTCCTCGCTCGGCAGCTGAAGACCGCCAACACGCTCGGCTTCAGCAAGATCGTCATCCGTTCCGCTGGGAAGGAACTCCTGCGCAGCCTCCTCCCGCTCGCGGAGAAGTACGACCAGAAGCTCGGCTACGAGATCCACGCCCCATCAGGTCCGAACAACCCGCAGGTGCTGCAGATCCGCGAGCTGTACGAGGAGCTCGGTAGCGATCGCCTCGGGTTCACCGCGGACTTCAGCTCGACCATGCACTCGCTGTCGCCGACGCTGCTCCGAACGCTCAGCCAGATGGGCATGGACGAGAAGCACTTCCCCGTGATGGACGAGATCTGGCACGAGCCGACGCCGATGCACGTGCGAAACCAGAAGTTCGAGGACTACCTGTCGGGCGAGGGCGTGGACTTCCTGCGCTTCGGCCCGTTCACGCGGCTGGCCTTCAACATGCACGGCCTGGTGCCGCCGGAGGAATGGCTCGACATCATGCCGCAGATCTTCCACGTGCACGCGAAGTTCTACGACATCGACGAGAACGGCGACGAGCCCGCGATGGACATCCCGCGCATCGTCCGCCAGTTCGTCGAGGGCGGCTACCAGGGGTACCTCTCCAGCGAGTGGGAGGGTCACGCGTTCTCCGACCTCGGCGAGGCGGACCCCATCGAGCTGGTCAAGCAGCAGCACGCGCTCATGCGTCGTGCGATCGAGGAGACGGTGAAGGAGAAGGCCGTTGTCTGAGATCGCCGAACTCCGGGCCGAACTCGCCGCACTGCGCGACGAGGTCGCCTCCGCCCGGGCACTCGCGCAGCGCGCGGAGGATCGCGGAGCGGTCGAGAACCTCTTCAACCGCTACATGTACCTGCACAACGCGTTCCAGGACGAGCAGATCATCCCGCTCTGGGTCGCGGAGGGCACGCCCGGCATCCGGGCCCGCTACACGAACGCCGGGCAGTACACCACGTGGGAGAGCGTGACGCGCTACCACCGTGACCGCCCGAGTCCCGAAGGCAAGCTCATCCTGCACGCCACGACCACCCCGGTCATCGAGGTCGCCGCCGATGGGCGGACGGCCAAGGGCGTCTGGCTCATGGCCGGCACCGAGTCGGGGCTGACCGACCCGAAGGTGGCCGAGGCGTTCCCCGACATGTACTCGCGTGATGAGGTGCTCGGCAAGAAGGTGTGGGCGCACTGGGTCTGGTGCAAGTACGCCATCGACTTCCTCAAGCAGGACGGCGAATGGAAGTTCTGGAAGTTCCGCTGCTACGAGCTCGCCCGCGCGCCGTTCGAGGAGAACTGGGTCGGCTTCGGGCTGAAGAACCAGGGCGCGTTCGATCTCGACMTCATGTACTTCGGCGACGACGGCACGCCGGTCTTCATGCCCCCTGCCGACGAGCCCGTGCCCACCACGAACCACCCGTACAGCCCCACGACGGTGCAGCAGCTCGAACCGGTGCCGCCGGTCGCGCACGACACCTTCGAAGACACCTTCAAGTAGGGACCGATCATGGCCACGCACAATTCACTCTTCTCCGAGAAGGACGTCCGTCGCACCGCCGACGGCATCGCCGTCGCGGTGCAGCTTCCCTGGTACCGCAGCCTCTGGCTCTCCGCGGTCGACGATGTTGCGGCATCCGTCAACGGCGTCGCGGTGCCGAAGGACGCGCTGCGGTTCGTGTTGAACGGCACGAGCTACCGCATCGAGGAGCTTCCCGAGCAGTGGGACACGCTCTGGTTCGTCGCCGACAAGCCCGAGGTCGTCATCCCGCTCGAGCACGCTCCGGCTGCGGGCGAGAAGGTCACCGTCGAGGTGGTCCTCACGATGCGCCTGCTCTACATGCAGATCATGCCGGGCGTCGACGGCGGCCCCGGCCGGTACGTCACCAATCGCGTCCCGGTCGAGCGCGAGGTCGTGCTGGCATGAGCGGGGTCACCGCTCGGCCGCTGCGCGTCGCGATGATCGGCCACGGCTTCATGGGCGCCGCCCACTCGCAGGGCTGGCGCACCGCGCCGCACGTGTTCGACCTGCCGGCGGCCGTCGAGATGTCGGTCATCGTCGGTCGCAACGCCGATTCGGTGGCGGATGCCGCGACGAAGTGGGGGTGGTCCGAGTCGGCCACCGACTGGCGCCAGGTCATCACGCGCGACGACATCGACGTCGTGGACATCGTCACCCCCGGCGACTCCCACGCCGAGATCGCGATCGCCGCGCTCGAGGCCGGAAAGCACGTGCTGTGCGAGAAGCCGCTGGCCAACTCGGTCGCCGAGGCCGAGGCGATGGCGGATGCCGCGGCTCGGGCTGCGGCACGCGGCATCCGTGCGATGGTCGGCTTCACCTACCGGCGCGTGCCGGCCGTGACCTTCCTGCGCGACCTGATCGCCCAGGGCGCGGTCGGTCGCATCGCGCAGGTGCGCGCGAGCTACCGGCAGGACTGGCTCGTCGACCGTGAGATGCCGTTGGCCTGGCGGCTGCAGAAGGAGCACGCGGGCTCGGGAGCGCTCGGCGACATCGGCGCCCACGCCATCGACCTCGCGCAGTTCGTGACGGGCATGAAGCTCGAGCGGGTCTCGGGAGTCGTCGACACGATCGTGAAGCAGCGTCCGCTGCTCGGATCGGGGTCGGGCCTGTCGGGCACCGCGGCGGACGGGTACGGGGAGGTCACGGTCGATGACGTCGCGATCTTCACCGGCAGGTTCGAGGGCGGCGTGCTCGGCTCGTTCGAGGCGACGCGATTCGCCACCGGTCGCAAGAACGCGCTGTCGATCGAGGTCTCGGGTGACCGCGGATCCCTCGCCTTCGACCTGGAGGACCTCAACGCGCTCTGGTTCTACGACCGCACGGCGCCGCACACGACCCAGGGCTTCACGAAGATCCTCGTGACCGAGGCCGAGCATCCGTATGTCGCCGCCTGGTGGCCGGCCGGCCACCTGCTCGGCTACGAGCACGGCTTCAGCCATCAGGTGAAGGATCTCGTCGAGGCGATCCACGCCGGTGCCGACCCGCATCCCACGTTCGCGGAGGGACTCCAGGTGCAGCGGGTGCTCGCTGCCGTGGAGCAGAGCTCCGACCGGGACTCGAGTTGGGTCCGCGTG
>NZ_JBFUCL010000049.1:0-15032 GCF_056405255.1 Agromyces sp. P1_H4
TTCGGTCACGTGGGAGACCCTGGGCGTCCGCACCGCGGACGGCCTCTACCGCTTCTACCGCGGCCACTACGCGGCGGGCGTCGGCCACCATCTCTTCGCCGAGCCGGATGCCGCGGGCGCGACCCGCCGGTGGCAGGCCTGGCTCGACGCCGTGGCCCCCTGAGGCCACGGGTTCAGGCGTCGCGCCCCACGTCGACGAGCCCGCGCCCGAACGCGTCGAAGCGGCCCCACCGGCCCGGGATGTCGAGCAGCTCGATGCGGCCGATGCCCATGGGTACGGCCGGGTCGACCATGAGGTGCCCGTCCAGGGGCTCCAGGCCGAGCATGGTGCGGAGCAGGAGCAGCGGTGCTCCCGTCGACCACGCCTGGGGGCTGCACGCGGTGGGGTACTGCACCGGATACCGCGTCARCTCGCGCTCGTAGCCGCCGAACGCCTCGGGCAGCCGGCCCGCGAAGAACTGGGCGGCCTCGAGGATGCCGGCGGCGATGCGGGCGGCCTCGGCCTTGAAGCCGTAGCGGCGCAGGCCCCACGCGATGAACGAGTTGTCGAAGGGCCATACCGTGCCGACGTGGTAGCCGATCGGGTTGTACCGCGCCTCGCCCTCCGCGAGGGTGCGCACGCCCCACCCCGAGAACAGCCGCGGCCCGAGCAGGTGCCCGGCGATCGCGGGCGCCTTGTCGTCGTCGACGATGCCGCTCCACAGCAGGTGCCCGATGTTCGACGACAGCACGTCGACCTGCGCGCCGTCGGCGTCGAGCGCGAGCGCGAAGTACTGCCCGTCCTCGACCCAGAAGTCGCGGTTGAAGCGCGACTTCAGCGCAGCGGCATCCGCTTCGAGCTCGTCGGCGAAGTCGGGGTCGTTCCAGAACCGCCGGGCCAGGCGCGCCGCCCGCCGCTTGGCGTCGTAGGCGTAGCCCTGCAGCTCGCAGGTCGCGCGCGGGAATCCGGGCAGCCGGCCGTCGTGGTACGAGATCGAGTCCCAGGAGTCCTTCCAGCACTGGTTCTCGAGGCCGGTCTCGACGTTGCGCCGCTGGTAGGCGATGTAGCCGTTGCCCTGCAGGTCGGCGTAGGTGTCGATCCAGGCGAGCGCGGCGCGCGCCTCCTGCTCGAGGTCGCGCACGAGCTGGGCGTCGCCGGTCCACCGTTCGTACTCGTCGAGGAGCACGACGAAGAGCGGCGTGGCATCCGCGCTGCCGAAGTAGGGGGAGTGCGGGCGCTCCTCGAAGGCGGTCATCTCGCCGTAGCGCATCTCGTGCAGGATGCGACCCGGGTCCTCGTCGCGGAAGTCGTCGACGCGCGTGCCCTGCCACGTGCCGAGCACTCGCAGGGTCGTGGCCGCCAGGTCGGACTCGAAGGGCAGGGTCTGCAGGCTCGTGAGGATGCTGTCGCGGCCGAACATGGTCATGAACCAGGGGAGGCCGGCCGCAGGGAGGCTGCGCGAGCCGGCGATGATCGGCGAGAACCGCAGCGCCGCGAGGTCGACGAGGCTGCGGTGGTACGTCGCGGTGAGCGAGTCGTTGTCGGACACCAGCCGCGGAGCGCGCCCGATCCAGTCGTCGAGGTCCTGCAGCATGTTCCGCAGGGGCGGTGCGCCGCGCGCCGGCCGGGGGACGATCGGCAGCCCGTCGGGTCCGAGCAGGGTCGGCACGACGCGCAGCTCGGTGCTCCACGTGCCGTGCGGTTCGATCCGCACCGTGAAGCTGAGGCCCTGTTCGTCGACCTCCGCCGGCTCGGTCGACGAGATGGTCGTGGTGCGCAGGAACGTGTCGCGCTGGTACGCCAGCACGAGGCGTCCGTCGTCGACCCGCGACCCGGTCGTGCCCTTCTTCTGCAGCGCGTCCTTCACCTCGAACAGGTCGGCGAAGTCGCTGCCCGCGTCGAGGCGCACCGCGAGCTCGACCGCGTGCTCGTCGTGGTTCAGCAGCGTCAGCTGCTCGCGGAATCCGCCCTCGACGACGCGCTGGCGGATGACCGTGAGGTTCGCGTCGACGTACACCGTGCCCGTGCCGGGCACGAGGAAGAACTTCGCCTCGAAGTAGTGCAGGTCGTCCGTCGACAGCGACGTCAGCCGCTCGCCGCCGACGGTGAGCACCCACCGCGAGAGGAACCGCGTGTCGAACGAGAAGAACCCCGTCGGGTCGGTGGGCGACGCCTCGATGTCGCCGCGCCCGTCGCTGACCACGAACGTGTTGCCGTCGAGGATGCGCACGAGATCGTCGGTCATGGCGGTGCTCCTCCGGTTCCGGATGCCTCGCGGCCCGCGGTGTCGGCGCTGGCCCGGTCGACCTCGCCCAGGTCGGCGGCCTCAGCGCTCGTCACGCGCGCCGGCTGTGCCGTACCCCTCGGATGCCCCGGGAAGAGCCGCTGCACGAGCACGAGCACCTCGGGGTCGCCCTCGACGATGAGCGCCCCGCGCAGGAACGCCGCCATCGCCCCCGTGCGACCGCCCACGATCTCCTCGAAGAGGTCCTCGCCGAGGATGACGACGCAGTCCGCGGCGACCTCGCCGTCCTCGGTCGTGACGCGCAGGTCGCCGCGGTCGACGTGCAGCAGCCGATGCTCGACGGATGCCCCGTCGCCGATGTCGAACCGCACGGTGGCACGCACCCGCTCCAGCAGGGGCTCATGCCCCCGCCGGCCCAACTCCTCGAAGAACGCAACGGTCGATGACTTCATCGGGGTTCCCTGGCGCCATCCTACGGTCGCCGACGCCGATGGTCACGGGGTTGTGCGCTCGGCGCGGCCGCGGCCGCGGTCTCCTAGGCCGACGGCGCGGCGGTCACGCGGAGGCGACCGCGGACGAACGGGAGCGCCGGTGCGCGGTATCGGAGCCCCGGCGGGTCGGTCGGGGCCAGCCGAATCTCGGCGCGGCCGAAGCGCCACATGCGGTTGAACAGGTACACCCCGATCGTCACGTTCTCGTCAGCGGGCACCTGCCACGTGCCGATGCCCCACTGGGCCGGGTGGCCGAGTCCCGCGATGACCAGGGTCGGTCGGATCCCGCCGTAGAGGGCGAACCACGGCTTGTGCAGCGTCAGTTCGATGCGGCGGGTGGACCGTTCGTCGGACTCGGCGGGCATCAACGGCGCTCGACCGGTTGGAACGTCACGTGCGTCTCCCGACTGCTGACGGCACGGGCAGGGCGCGCCTGAAGCCTGATCAGCGTAACCCGGCGAACGGGCCATCGCCCCGGGATGCGGTGAAGGGTGATACCGGTCTGATACCACTGCGGTAGGATCGTCCCGAACGTGAAGGATAAGCCATGGCCATGACCCTGCGGCTCGATGAGGAACACGACCGCCTGCTCCAGGCACTCGCCACGAGGTACGGGCGCTCGAAGACCGAGGTCGTCGAGATCGCGCTCGAGGAGCTCGCGGTCCGCGCCGACAAGTCGGCACGGACGAAGGCGGCATTCGAACGCGTTCGCACTCGTGACGCCGACCTGCTCGATCGCCTGGCCCGGTGACCGAGTACCTCGATCCCGAGGATGTGGAGGCGCTCCTCCACGAAGAGGGCTTCCACTACAAGGACGGCGCCCGCGGCCGCAACCTGCTGCTCTCGGCGCTCGCCACGCCCATGCCCGTCTTCGGCGAGGAGGTGCATCCCACGCTCGAGGAGAAGGCCGCGACGCTTCTTCTGGCGGTGAATCGAAATCACGCGCTCGCCGACGGCAACAAGCGACTGGCCTGGTTCGTGGCGGTCGCGTTCCTCGAGCTGAACGGCGTCGACCTCGTGGTCGATGACGTCGACGCAACCGACCGGTTCCTGCGCGCGGTCGCTGCAGGCGAAGTCGAGATGGACGACCTCGTGGACTGGGTTCGCGAACGGATTCGTACGCTCGAGTAGCGCAAGACGGTTCGACGACGATCTCGGTCGATGACATTTCGGGCGCGAGGGAGCATGCTTTTCCACAGGTCCGTTGTTCACCTGGGACGGAAGAGCGAACATGCCCCCTGAGTTCCCGAGCGCCCCCGAGCCCGTCACGTTCGCCGGGGGAGTGCTCGACCCGTACCGGCACGTGTGTGCATTCGTGGACGCGCCGTGGCAGGATCCCGTCTTCGACCCGTTCATCTCCGACGGCGTGGACCGGGGCGATCGCCTGCTCTACCTCGTCGATCCCGCGGCATCCGCTGCGCCGGTCAATCGGTTGCGTCGGCTCGGCTTCGACGCCGGCGCCCTGCTCGAGGACCACCGTGCGGAGGTGCGCACCTGGACCGAGACCTACCTGAAGGGCGGCAGCTTCGATCAGGCGGCGATGCTCGACGTGCTCGACGAGGTGCTCGTCGCCCAGCGGTCGCCGCGCATCCGCATGCTGTGCGACATGGGCTGGGCCGCGGGCCGCGCCGACCTCGACGACCTCATCGAGTTCGAGGCGAAGGCGAACTTCATCCACGCCCAGCACGACCATCTCGTGATCTGCTCGTACGAGGCGACGAAGTTCGACGGCGCCTTCGTCGTCGACATCCTGCGCACCCACCCCATGGTGCTGATCGGCGGGATGCTGCAGGAGAACCCGTTCTTCGTCCCGCCGTCCGAGTTCCTGGGAGAGCGCGACGCACGAGCGGCGAGCTGAGCGGCGCCGCCGACATGGATGCCGCGTCCGCACGTTCGGCTGACGAGATCCGGCCTGCGCCGGCGGGGCCGCCCACCCAGGACGGCCCGGCGGTCGACACCCGGCGCTGGCTCCGCGACCTGGGTGCGCTTCTCGCCCTGCCCGCGATGTGGGTCGACCACGAACCGCCCGAGATCGCGACGGGCCTGCTCAGCGTGCTCTTCGGGATCCTGCAGCTCGACGGCGCGTATGCGCGATTCGACGACGCGCAGGATGACGGTCGGCCGCTGGAGTCGTGGCGGCCGACGGGCGGGCGGTTGCCGGTCGAGCTGCGGTCCGTGCTCGAGGCCGACCCGGCTCCGACGCCGGGCCTGACGGCGACGGACGTCCCGGTGGACGAGGTCGGCACGCTGCGGGTCGTGAGCCTGCCGATCGCGCTGCCGTGGGAGACCGGGCTCGTGCTCGTGTCGGCTCGCCGCGCCGACTTCCCGAACGAGATGGAGACGCACCTCCTTCGCGTGGCCGTGAGCCAGGCCGCCATCGCCGTGCACACTGCGCGGCGGATCCGCCGGGAGCATGCCGCGCGCCTCGAGGCGGAGGCGGCGCTGTCGCGCCAGCACGAGGTGCTCCGTGTGCTCGTCCAGGACGCCGAACCCTCGCTCGCCGCGATCTCCCGTCGCATGGCGGATGCCTCGCGGCTGGTCGCCGAGGTCGAGTCCGCGCATGCGGCGTCGTGGCGTCGTGCCGGCACGACCGCGTCGCCCGCGGCATCCGACCGGCACGGAAATGGAAACGGAACCGGGAACGGCACCGGCGTCGATCCCTCGCCGCAGCCGTCGTTGACCCGCCGCGAGATGGAGGTGCTGGGGCTGCTCGCGCAGGGCCTCAGCAACAAGGAGATCGCCGGCGTGATGTGGCTGAGCGACCGCACCGTCGAGCGCCACATCACGAGCCTCTATCGCAAGATCGGCGTGGCCCGCCGCAGCGAGGCGACCGCCTTCGCCCTCCGGAACGGCATGGGGTAGGTCCTGCGACGGCGGCCGATTCCCGCGATGGCGGTATGAGGGGTTCCCCTCAAGTCCTGCCTCGAGCGGCCCCGAATTGGCGAGGCCTACGGACGCCCTCGCGATCGCGCAGCGGGAGTCTCGAAGTGCGGCACCGGCCGCCACCATCGCCGAAGGAGCACGTACGCCATGACCATCACCGAACCCCGCCCCGACGCGGAGCACCGCGAAGACGACACCTCGATCCGCCCGTTCACCGTCGCATTCCCCGACTCCGACCTCGAGGACCTGCGCCGCCGCATCCACGAGACCCGCTGGCCCGACCGGGAGATCGTCAGCGACACCTCCCAGGGCGTGCAGCTCGACGTCATGACCGAGCTCGCCCGGCGCTGGGAGGCGTACGACTGGCGCACCGCTGAGGCCCGCCTCAACGAGCTGCCCCAGTTCATCACCGAGATCGACGGCGTCGACATCCACTTCATCCACGTGCGCTCGCAGCATCCGGGCGCCCTGCCGATGATCGTGACCCATGGATGGCCGGGGTCGATCATCGAGCAGCTGAAGATCGTCGGCCCGCTCACCGACCCCACCGCCCACGGCGCCAGCGCCGAGGACGCGTTCGACCTCGTCATCCCGTCGCTGCCCGGGCACGGCTTCTCCGGCAAGCCCACCGAGACCGGCTGGGACCCGATCCGCATCGCACGCGCCTGGATCGAGCTCATGCGACGCCTCGGCTACGACCGCTACGTCGCCCAGGGCGGCGACTGGGGCAATGCCGTGACCGAGCAGATGGCCCTGCTCGAGCCCGAGGGGCTCGTCGGCATCCATACCAACATGCCCGCGACCATTCCCGACGCGATCCAGACCGCGCTGACGAACGGCGAAGCGCCGCCCGAGGACCTCTCGGCCGAGGAGCGCGGCGCCTGGGACCAGCTCGCGTTCTTCTACGCGCACGGCCTCGCCTACGCGCAGGAGATGGGCAACCGTCCGCAGACCCTGTACGGGATYGCGGACTCGCCGGTGGGCCTCGCCGCGTGGATGCTCGATCACGACGCCCGCAGCTACGACCTGATCGCGCGGGTGTTCGACGGGGCATCCGAGGGACTGACCGCCGATGACATCCTCGACAACGTGACGCTCTACTGGCTCACGAACACGGCGGTCTCGTCGGCGCGGCTGTACTGGGAGAGCAAGCTCCCCTTCTTCGCGCCCAAGGGCGTCAAGCTGCCGGTCGCCGTGAGCGTGTTCCCCGACGAGATCTACGCCGCACCGCGCAGCTGGGCGACGCAGGCGTACCCGAACCTCATCCACTTCAACCGCCTCGAGCGCGGCGGCCACTTCGCGGCGTGGGAGCAGCCCGAGCTGTTCTCGCAGGAGATGCGCGCCGCGTTCCGGTCGCTGCGGTGATCCGGCATGGCTGACGCGGGATCGTTCGCGAGCATCCGGCAGGTCGACGCCGGTGCCCTGAGCGTGGGCTACGCCGAGGTGGGGCCGTCGGACGGCCCGGCGGTGCTGCTGCTGCACGGATGGCCGTATGACATCCACAGCTACCTGGATGCCTCGGGGCAGCTCGCCGCGCAGGGGTTCCGCGTGATCGTGCCGCACCTCAGGGGGTACGGCTCCACGCGCTTCCTCCATGACGACGCACCCAGGAACGGCCAGCAGGCGGCCCTGGCGTTCGACGCCATCGCCCTGCTCGACGCGCTCGGCATCGAGCAGGCGGTCGTCGGCGGCTTCGACTGGGGTGCGCGGTCGGCGGACATCGTGGCGGCGCTCTGGCCCGACCGGACGCGCGCGCTCGTGGCCGTGAGCGGCTACTTGATCGGCGACCCGGCGGTCAACCGTCGCCCGTTGCCGCCGGCGGCCGAGCTCTCGTGGTGGTACCAGTTCTACTTCGCCACCGACCGCGGGCGCGACGGCTACGACCAGTACCGCGACGACTTCGCGCGCCTGATCTGGCACACGGCGTCACCGGGGTGGGGCTTCGACGATGCGACGTTCGCGCGCAGCGCCGCATCCTTCGACAATCCCGACCACGTGGCGATCGTCGTGCACAACTACCGCTGGCGGCTCGGACTCGCCGAGGGCGAGTCGCGCTACGACGACGTCGAACGACGACTGGCCGCCACGCCGTCGATCGCCGTGCCGACCATCACGATGGAGGGCGACGCGAACGGTGCGCCGCATCCGCAACCCGAGTCGTACGCCGGCCGGTTCACCGGGCCGTACGAGCACCGTCTCATCACCGGGGGCGTCGGGCACAACCTGCCGCAGGAGGCGCCCGAGGCGTTCGCCACGGCGATCGCGGATGCGGCGGGGATGGCTGACGCGAGCATGGCCACCGTGCCCCAGACGACTGGAGGAACAGATGTCCGATCACATCGAGAATGAGGAGGYGGTCGCCGCGACCGTCATGAGGGAGGGCCGCGGCGGCCTGTTCCGCTCGCTCGCGCACCGGCTCGCGGGGGATCAGGAGGTGCTCCCCGACGAGGGGCGCCTGCCGTCGTTCGACCGGGCGACGAGCTGGCTGAACTCCGAGCCGCTGACGCCGGCGGGCCTGCGCGGCCGCGTGGTCCTCGTCGACTTCTGGACGTACACGTGCATCAACTGGCTGCGCACGTTCCCGTACCTGAAGGCATGGGCCGAGAAGTACGCGGATGTCGGGTTGACGATCGTCGGCGTGCACACGCCCGAGTTCGGCTTCGAGCACGAACTGCGCAACGTCATCGCGCAGTCGGGCGCGCTCGGCGTGCAGTATCCGATCGCGGTCGACAGCGACTACGGCGTCTGGAACGAGTTCGCGAACCACTACTGGCCCGCGGTCTACATCGCCGACGCCGAGGGCCGCCTGCGCTACCACCACTTCGGCGAGGGCGAGTACGCCCGCACCGAGATGGTGATCCAGCAGCTCCTCGTCGAGGCCGGCGCGCAGGGCGTCGACATGGACCTCGTCATGGTCGACCCGCAGGGGCTCGAGGTGGCCGCCGACTGGCGTTCGCTGCGGTCGCCCGAGACCTACCTCGGCTACGGCCAGAGCAGCGGATTCCTCGCGGAGGACGCCGCGCTCTACGACCGTCCGCACGACTACGAGGGGGCCGACGGCCTGCCGCTCAACTCGTGGACCCTCACGGGCGTCTGGACGCAGGCGCAGCACGCCGCGGTGCTCAACCAGGCGGGCGGGCGCATCTCGTTCGCCTTCCAGGCGCGCGACGTGAACCTGGTGATGGGACCGGCGACGGTGGGTGCGTCCATCCCGTTCCGGGTGCGGCTCGACGGGCGGGAGCTCGACGGTGCGAACGGCACCGACGTGGATGCCGACGGACGGGGCGTGGTGCGGGACCAGAACACGTACCAGCTGGTCCGGCAGCCGGGCGAGGTCGAGGAGCGGGTCTTCGAGATCGAGTTCCTCGAGGCCGGAGCGGAGGCGTACTGCTTCACGTTCGGGTGAGCGGCGGTCAAGGTGGCGTGCTGAGCAATACCGTCGCGGTGGTCACACCACGGCCGACCGGCCGGTCAGTGCTCATGACCGGTTCGGCCGGGCCGGGAGCAGCGCAAGGCGACAGGAGAGCCCCATGAGCACAGGAGATGCGTCGGAGCGGATCGAGTACCCCGATTCGGCGGGATACCCCGACGGCACCGGATTCCTCGACGAGGGCACCGAGCAGCTGGTCGACGAGGTGACCGCCGACGCCGTTCGTGCGGTGGACCGGCCGTCGGCCGACGCGGCATCCGAGGTCGAGGTGCACCGTCGTGACGACGAGCACGCGTACGTCGCCGTGCTCGACGGCGTCGAGGTCGCGAGCATCCGCTATGACCAGCTCGACGGCCGGATCGTCGTGCAGACGACGACGGTCGAGCCCGAGTTCCGAGGGCGCGGCATCGCCACCGACCTGATCGCCGATGCGCTCGACGACCTGCGCGAACGCCGGATGCCGGTCACGGTGCGCTGCCCGGTCGTGGCGGCGTTCATCGCGGGGAACCCGCAGTACGCCGACGTGCTCGATGCGCAGCATCCGGAGCCGCCCTCGCCGTAGTCGTCGCGATTCCGCGAGAATGGAAGGAGACGTGAAGGGGCCTGACATCATGAGCGAGCTGACGACGGACGCGACGACGGATGCTGCAGTGACGGATGCTGCGGCGACGACCCTGCCCGGCCGGGGCGCGACGACCACCCCGCACGGCCCCGGCCATCACGCGATCGGCTGCCCCGAGTGCTTCGAGGAGCTGCAGCGCAACCGCGACTGGTGGAAGGCCCGGCCCGAGGGCTCGCGGCTCGTCGGGCTGGTGGTCGCTCGCGACGACATGCCGTCGGTCGTGCAGCAGCGCAACGACCTCGCCGCGTTCGGCGTGGCGATCCTCGACTTCAAGCACCCCGCGCCCGAGGGCACGATGACGTGGGAGCAGCGGTTCGGCCTGCTGTTCGAGACGCTTCGCGCCGGCGACGTGCTCGTCGTGGCGAACGAGCGTGCACTCGGCAGCACGTCCGAGGAGGTCGCGCGTACCATCCGCACCCTGCAGCGGCACAACCTCGTCGTCAAGGTGCTGAGCCACGGCGCCCCGCATCTCGAGACGGCGTCGCTCTAGGCTCCCGCACGCGCGTCTCCCGCCCACTCGGCGCGAGGACATTCCTCACGCCGAACCGGTGACATTCGACCCTGCCGAGCGAGCCGCATGGTTCGTAGCGTCGAGGGCATGAACGAGACGACCAAGCAGAGCTCCACCTCCGTCACCACGGCGGGCCTCGGCCGAGCGGATGCCTCCGGCACCGGCCGCCGCCGCCTCTTCCGGGCGGCGACCGTCGCACTGGCGATCGTGCTGCCACTGCTCGTGTGGGCGATCGCGGTGCCGCTCGCCGGACTCGAGCTCGTCGCAGGGTCCGGGCCGACGGCGCAAGCCGTCGGGCCCGCCTCGATCGTGTCCGCGGTGCTCGTCGCCGGCCTCGCCGCGTGGGGCGTGCTCGCCCTGCTCGAGCGGTTCACGACGCGCAGCGGCCGCACCTCGCCATCGTCGGCTGGACGGTGCTCGCGCTCTCGCTGCTCGGCCCCGTCCTGACGGGCGCGGTCGGCGCCGTGCTCGTCGTGCTCCTCTCGATGCACGTCGTCACCGGCGCCACTCTCGTGATCGGGCTTCCGCTCGCGGCTCGGCGACGGCGGCACATCCGCGCAGGTGGTGAGTAGATTGGCGAGCGGAGCGGACCCCGACCGGGGCCACGGCCCGGGGACGAGTGACACGATGACGATGAGCGGCACCCTCGACGACGCCGAGCTGCGAAGGACGGCGACCTGGCTCGCGTACCGGCCGGGCCCATGGCTGGCGCTGGTCGCGGCGCCGGTGCTCCTCGTCGCCCCGCTCGTGACGGCCGTCGCGGCCGGGGAGTGGGCACGCATCGGGTACGTGGTGCTGCTCGGCGCCGTCTTCGGGGTCACCGTGTCRCTGCCCTTCGGCTCGCGGCGCCGGCCCAGCGCGGTGAGCGAGATCGTGTTCGTCGCACTGCTCCTGCTCTGCACCGGATACCTCGTGCTGTGGCCCACGGGCCAGGCGCTGCTGTTCCCGCTCCTCGCCGTGGCCGCGTCGATCGCCATCCGCCGGCGATGGGCCATGGGCATGGTCGGCGCCATCGCCGTCAGCGGCGCCCTCGCCGTGGGCTTCGAGACGTGGTCGCTCGAGGCGGCGGTGCTCGTGGGATTCGCCGCGTTCGCGGGCGGGGCGGGCAACTACCTCGTGCAGTACTACGTCGCGCTGACGCGTGAGCTCGACCGCACGAGGGAACGCCTCGCGGTCGTCGCCGTCGGCGAGGAGCGCCTGCGCTTCTCACGCGACCTGCACGACCTGCTCGGCCACTCCCTTTCGGTCATCGCGGTGAAGTCCGAGGCGGCCCGCCGACTCATGTCGCGAGAGCCGGATGCCGCGACGGCGCACATCGCGGAGGTCGAGACCGTTGCCCGCGACGCGCTCGCCGAGGTGCGATCGGTCGTGGCCGGCTCGCGGTCGGTCAGCCTCGCAGAGGAGCTCTCGAATGCACGGCGCACCCTCGAGGATGCCGGCGTCGCGACCTCCGTCGTCGGGTCCCACCGGGTGCTGCCCATCACCGTGGACGCCGTCCTCGGCTGGGTGGTGCGCGAGGGTGCCACCAACGTGCTGCGCCATTCGGCCGCGCGTCGCTGCACGATCGAGGTCGCCGTGACCGAGCAGGGTGCCCGCGTCGAGATCTCCGACGATGGGCCGAACCACGGGCCTGGAGGCATGGCGCGTCCGGGTGCCGCGACGGGGAGCGGGYTGGACGGCCTGCGCGAACGCGTCGAGGCAGTCGGCGGCGAGTTCGGCGTGGAATCGTCGGCCTCGGGATTCCGCCTCAGTGCGATCGTTCCGCTGTCCGAGGAGGCGCATCGGTGAGCGAACCGACGACGATCCTCATCGCCGAGGACCAGCGCATGATGCGCTCGGCGCTCACCACCCTGCTCGACCTCGAGGACGACCTCACGGTCGTCGGCGGGGTCGGACGCGGCGACGAGGTGATCCCCGCGGCGCAGCGTCTGAAGCCCGACATCGTGCTCCTCGACATCGAGCTGCCGGGGCGCAGCGGCCTCGACGTGATCGCGCCGCTGCTCGAGGCGGTGCCCGGCTGCGCCGTGGTGGTGGTGACGACGTTCGGCCGACCGGGCTACCTCGGGCGGGCGCTCGCCGCGGGTGCGCGGGGGTTCCTCGTCAAGGATGACCCGGTCGAGCAGCTCGCGGCCGCGATCCGCCGGGTGTGCGCGGGGGAGCGGGTCGTCGACCCGCAACTGGCCGCCGAGGCGCTCGGCGTCAGCGGCACCACGCTCACCGCGCGGGAGGCCGATGTGCTGCGGGCCTCGGCGACCGGCGCCGCGGTCGTCGACATCGCGCGGCAGCTCTCGCTCTCGCCGAGCACGGTGCGCAACTACCTCTCCAACGCGATCGGCAAGCTGGGCGCGCGGAACCGCATCGAAGCGCTCACGATGGCCCGTGACCGAGGCTGGCTCTGATCGCTACGCTGCACACGTGATCACCGACCGCGACATCGCCCGGTGGCGGCTGCACTCGCAGCTGCTCGCCGCACCTTCCGAGGGGGCCGAGGAGGTGGTGCGCTCGTTGCTGGCGGTGCAGGCCGAGAACCCGTCGCAGTCCGCGTGGGCGGTGGCGACCCGCACCACGTCGCCGCGCCAGGACGACCTCGCCGACGCCCTCGCCGACGGGCGCGTCCTGCGCATCCACGTGCTGCGCTCGACCTGGCACTACGTGCACGCCGACGACGCACAGTGGCTGCAGGAGCTCACCGCGCCGCGGGTGATGCCGGTCTTCGCGCAGCAGCTGCAACCGCTGGCCGATCGGCTGCCCGCACTCGACGACGCCGTCGAGGCGATGCTCGCCGAGTCGCCCGACCGCACACGAAGCGATCTGGCGGCCGCCCTGGCCGAGCGCGGCGACGAGCTCACCGGCCAGCAGCTCATGCTGCTGCTCGGACGCCTCGAGGTGCTCAGCCTCGTGTGCAGCGGAGTGCCGCGCGACGGCGAGCACACGTACGCGCTCTTCGCCGATCGGGTGCCGACACCGAGGCGCCTCGACCGCGACGACGCGCTCGCCGAGATCGCCCTGCGCTACTTCACCTCGCACGGGCCGGCGACCGAGCGCGACCTCGCGTACTGGGCCACGCTCACCGTGACCGACGTCCGTCGCGGGATCGCCGCGGCATCCGACCGGCTCGCCTCGTTCGAGCACGACGGGCGCACGTTCTGGCACGCGCCAGGTGACGCCCCCGCATCCGCGTCGCCGGCCGGCCACCTGCTGCAGGTGCTCGACGAGATGTACCGCGGCTACCAGGACACGCGCTGGGTGCTCGACGCCGATGGGGTCGTGCCGCGGGCCCGCGAAGCCGCGATCGGCATGGCGCTCGTCGACGGGCAGCTCGTCGCCGGCATGAAGCGCACGGTCACCGCGAAGGCGGTCACGTTCTCGTTGCGCCCGCATCGGGTGTTGGGCGGTCGGGATGCGAAGGCGATCGAGGATGCCGCCGAGCGCTACGGCGACTTCCTCGGCCTCGAGGCGCGGGTGGTGTTCGACGATGTCGGGAGCTGACGTGCGAGCGGTGCGGGTCGGCCGTCCCGACGGCGCCACGCTCGCGGCCGAGGCGATCGGCGAGCCGAGGGATCCGGTCGTGCTCCTCGTCGCCGGGGGAGAATCGTCGATGGACTGGTGGCGGCCCGAGTTCTGCGAGCTCATCGCCGATCGCGGGTTCCGCGTGGTGCGGTACGACCAGCGCGGCATGGGGGAGACGAAGCTCGGCCCGCCCGGCACGTGGCGCGACGGACTGCCGGTCGCCGTCGAGGATGCCGTCGCGGTGCTCGACGCGCTCGCGGTGCTCGACGGCGTCGCGGCGCCCGACGCGCACTGGGTGGGGTTCTCGGCGGGCGGGTGGGTCGCGCAACTGGCTGCGCTCAATCACCCCGATCGGGTGCGCGGGCTGACACTCGTGTCCACGAGCCCGACGATGTTCGAGGCCGATCCCGACCTGCCCGGCGCCACCGCTCGCATGCGGGAGGCGTGGGCGAACCCGCTGCCGGAGCCCGACTGGAGCGACCCCGACGCGGTGATCCAGCACCACGTCGACGTCGACCGCGACTACGCCGGCGTCGAGTTCGATGAGGCGCATGACCGCGCGATCTGGACCGACACGGTGCGGCGGTCGCCCGGCATGCACCGCGACGAGGGCGGGGCGGACGTCGTCGAGGACGCTCCGCGCTGGAGGGAGCGCCTGGGCGAGGTCCGGGTGCCCACGACGGTGGTGCACGGCACCGCCGACCCCGTGTTCCCGCCCGGCAACGGGGAGGCGCTGGCGCGCGACATCCGCGGGTCCCGCCTGGTCACGATCCCCGGCGGCGGGCACGAGCTGCCCCCGGCGTCGTGGCGCGCGGTGGTCGACGCGATCACCGGCGCCCCGTGACATCCGGGGCCGAACGGGGCAGGCTGGAGCGCATGGGAACCGTGACGATCTCATTCGAAATGACGCTCGACGGGGTCTTCGACCAGATGGAGCAGTGGTTCGACGAGAACGACCCGGGGCTGCAGCGAGCCTCCGACGAGCTCGTCTTCGGCGCCGACGCGGTGCTGCTCGGCCGCGAGAGCTACGAGTTCTTCCGCGAGTACTGGCCGAAGCAGACCGACGACCGAGGCTTCGCGGCGCACTACAACGCCCTGCCCAAGTACGTCGCGTCGACGACGCTGACCGGTCCGCTCGACTGGAACGCGACGCTCATCGAGGGTGACGTCGCCGAGGCGGTGCGCGGGCTGCGCGAGCAGTACGGGTCGATCATCTCGCATGGCTACGGCGGGCTGGCCGCCACGCTCGTCGACGCCGGCCTGGTCGACGAGATCCGCGCCGGCATCCACCCGTTCATGGTCGGCACCGACGGGCAGCGGCTGACCACGCCGCATCCCGTCGGTCTGCGACTGCTCGGCG
>NZ_JBFUCL010000050.1:0-14957 GCF_056405255.1 Agromyces sp. P1_H4
GCAGGAGCCGGCGCCGCAGGAGTGCCCGCGTCGGACCCGGCAGCCGCCGGCGCGGCCGGAGCGGGTGCCCCGCCGCTGGGCGCCGCGGCATCCGTCTGGATCACGAGGATGGGGGTGCCGACGTTGACCGTCTTGCCCTCGTCGACGAGCAGTTCGGACACGACGCCCTCGAACGCGCTCGGGAGTTCGACGAGCGACTTCGCCGTCTCGATCTCGACGAAGACCTGGTCGAGCACGATGCGATCGCCGGGGGCGACGCGCCACTGCACGATCTCGGCCTCGGTGAGTCCCTCACCGACATCGGGGAGGGGGAATCGGATCTCGCTCATGCTGTCTACCCTCGCAGTCGATCTATGCCGTCGGCGTCATGTGGTGCGCGGCCGTCAGTACGCCAGGGCGCGGTCGACGGCTTCGAGCACCCGGTCGGGGCTCGGCAGGAACTCGGTCTCCAGTGAGGCGGGCGGGAMCGGGGTGTCGAAGCTCGAGACGCGGAGCACGGGCGCCTCGAGCGAGTAGAAGGCGCGCTCGGCCACCGTGGCCGCGATCTCGGAGCCGACGCTGACGAAGCCGTACGCCTCCTGCGCGACGACGAGCCGCCCGGTGCGCTGCACCGAGTCGAGCAGCGGGCCGTAGTCGATGGGGGAGAGCGACCGCAGGTCGACGACCTCGATGCTCGTGCCCTCGCCGCCCGCGATGTCGGCCGCCTGCAGCAGGGTGGAGACCATTGCGCCGTGTCCGACGACGGTGACATCGGTGCCCTGCCGGATGACGCGGCTCGCGTGCAGCGGCATGCCCGAGTGGTCCTGGTCGACCGGCCCCTTCGGCCAGTAGCGGCTCTTCGGCTCGAAGAACAGCACCGGGTCGTTCGAGGCGATGGCCTCCTGGATCATCCAGTACGCGTCGTGCGGGCTCGAGGGGCTCACCACTCGCAGGCCGGGAGTGTGCGCGAAATACGCCTCTGGGCTCTCCTGGTGGTGCTCGATCGAGCCGATGTGGCCGCCGTAGGGCACGCGGATGACGACGGGCATCGAGACCGTGCCATCGTGCCGCACCGTCTGCCGCGAGAGCTGCGTGGTGATCTGGTCGAAGGCCGGGAAGATGAATCCGTCGAACTGGATCTCGACCACCGGTCGGTAGCCGCGCATCGCGAGGCCGATCGCCGAGCCGACGATGCCCGACTCGGCGAGGGGAGTGTCGAGCACCCGCTTGTCGCCGAACTCGGCCTGCAGGCCCTCGGTCACCCGGAACACGCCGCCGAGCGGGCCGATGTCCTCGCCCATGAGGAGCACCTTGTCATCGGCGCGCAACGCCTCGCGAAGGCCGGCGTTGATGGCCTTGGCCATCGAGAGGGTCTGCACACCACGCATGCCCGCCTCGGCCTCGGCGTGCACCGCGGGTGCGACGGATGCCGCGGGCGCGGCCTGCTCGCGGGTCGCCCCCACCTCGGCAGACGTCGCGACCGCCTCGTCCATCAGGCGCTCGTCGTCGGTGCGTGAGCTCATGCCGCTCCTCCCTCGAAGCCGGACTCGTACGCCTCGAGCCACGCGGACTCCTCGGCCATGAGCGGATGCGGCTCGCTGTAGACGTGCCGGAAGATCTTGTCGCGGCTGGGCCCCGCGACGTCGAGCGCACGCCGGCGCATGTCGGACGCGACGTCGGCCGCCTCGGTATCGGCGTCCGCGAAGAACGCCGCCGACGCGCCACGGTGCTCGAGCCAGGTGCGGTACCTCGTGATGGGGTCGCGCTCGGCCCAGAACGCGACCTCGTCGTCCGTGCGGTACTTGGTGGGGTCGTCGGCGGTGGTGTGCGCGCCCATCCGGTAGGTGACGGCCTCGATGAGGCTGGGTCCCTCGCCGGCGCGCGCCTCCTCGAGCGACTGCCGCGTGACCGCGTAGCTGATGAGCACGTCGTTGCCGTCGATGCGCACGCCGGGCATGCCGAACCCACCCCCGCGCAGCGAGAGCGGGCTGCGCGACTGCCGGGAGACGGGCACCGAGATCGCCCAGCCGTTGTTCTGCACGAAGAACACCTGGGGGGTCTGGTAGCTCGAGGCGAAGACGAGCGCTTCGTTGGCGTCGCCCTGCGAGGTGGAGCCGTCGCCGTAGTAGACGAGCACCGCGGCATCCGCCTCGGGATCGCCCGTGCCGACCGCGCCGTCGAACTGCATGCCCATGGCGTAGCCGGTCGCGTGCAGCGTCTGGGACGCGAGCACGAGCGTGTAGAGGTGGAAGTTGCCGTTCTCAGCCGGGTTCCACCCGCCGAGCGTGACGCCACGCAGCAGCGACAGGATCGCGACGGGGTCGAGCCCGCGGATCATGCCGGCGATGTGCTCGCGATACGACGGGAAAAGGTGGTCCTGCGGCCGTGCGGCGCGAGCGGACCCGACCTGGGCGGCCTCCTGCCCGTGGCTCGGCACCCAGAGGGCCAGCTGGCCCTGCCGCTGCAGGTTCGCCCCGGCGATGTCGATGCGCCGGGACACGGCCATGTCGCGGTAGAACTGCTCGAGCATCGAGTCGGGGAGCGCCTCGACGAGGGGCAGGTACTCCTCCGCCTCGGGCGTCGGGCGCAGCTCGCCCGACGGGGTCAGGAGCTGGACCGTCGGCGCGGTGAAATCTCTCTCGCGGGCTGCCACCGTTCCACGGTACCCGCTACGAGGTACGCCCTTCTTGTGAAGCCGGTACAAGCTCACCGAGGATGCGGAGGAGGGTTTCGACAGACTCCGGCTCGCCGATCGAGATGCGGATGCCCTCCGGCGGGAACGCCCGGGTGACGAGCCCGGCGTCGAACAGGCGCTCGGCGACCTCGACGGTGGCGTCGCCCGTGGGCAACCACACGAAGTTGCCGTGCGCCTCGGGCACGCCCCAGCCCTGCGCGAGCAGGGCCGCACGCACCGCGTCTCGGCGCTGGGCGATCGTGTCGACGCGGGCGAGCAGTTCGGCCTCGGCGGCGGGCTCGAGCGAGGCGAGCGCGGCGGCGGACGACGCGGCGGTGACCCCAAGGGGGATCGCGGTCGCGCGCGCGGCGTCGAGGATCGCCTCGGGGCCGACGGCGTAGCCCACCCGCAGGCCGGCGAGCCCATAGGCCTTGGAGAAGGTGCGGAGGATCACGAGGTTCGGGTGACGGCCGATGAGCGAGCGGCCGTCGACGGATGCCGCGTCACGGACGAACTCGATGTAGGCCTCGTCGAGCAGCACGAGCAGGTCGCCCGGCACCCTGGCCATGAATGCGTCGAAGTCGGCGGCCGTGACGATGGTGCCCGTGGGGTTGTTCGGCGAGCACACGATGGCGACCCGCGTGCGCTCGGTGATGGCGTCGACCATCGCGTCGAGGTCGTGGCCGTGATCGGCGCGGTTCGGCACCCGAACGCTCGCGGCGCCCGACACCGTGACCAGGCCGGGATAGGCCTCGAACGACCGCCACGAGTACACGACCTCGTCGCCCGGACCGGCGGCCGCGGCGATGAACTGCGCGAGGAGCGAGACCGACCCGGCGCCGACGATCACCTCGTCGGCCGTGACGCCGAATCGCTCCGCCAGTCGCTCGCGCAGGGGGAGTGCCGTGGCGTCGGGGTAGCGGTTGATCTCGCCGGCCGTCGCGGCCACGGCATCGGCCACCCTCGGCAGCGGCGCGTGGGGGTTCTCGTTGCTCGAGAGCTTGAAGCCGTCGGCGGGCGCCGGGCGGCCCTGGCGATACGGGGGGAGGGCGGCGATCTCGGGGCGAAGGCGCACGCTGGCCCTCATCGGCTCGGCTGCGGTCACGGATTCCACCGTACCCCTTCGCGCCACGGCGCGATCTGCCGTGACGGGCGACCACCTCTCTGCCAGAGTTGAGGAATGCGCTTCATCGTCAAGGTCATCGTCGTCGCCTTCGCCCTGTGGCTGACGACGCTCATCGTCGCCGGCGTCAAGGTGGTGCCGTACGAGGACACGACGCTCGCGACCGTGCTCACGTACCTGTTGGTCGGCCTGATCTTCGGCTTCGTGAACGCCTTCGTCGGCACCTTCGTGCGGATCATCGCGTTCCCGCTGTACGTGCTCACGCTCGGGCTCATCTCGTTCATCGTGAACGGACTCCTGCTGCTGCTCGTGGCCTGGATCAGCGACCTCATGGGGTTCGGCCTCGTGGTCGACGGCTTCTGGTGGGGCGTGCTCGGCGCGCTCGTGCTCGGCCTCATCAGCTGGCTCATCGGCCTCATCGTGCGTCCGTCGCGCGACTGAGATCGCGCGTCGCCAGCCAGTCGCTGCGCAACCCGGGCGTTCCTCCGGTCACCTCGCCGACGAGGCTCCGGAACGCGACGAGCCGTTCGTCTTCCGATCGGTCGACGGCGGCGGCCGTCGCGCGGTAGCGCGCCAACTCGTGTGCCGGGAGCATGCCCGCGTACTCCCGTTCGGCATCGAGGACGCTCCTCGAGACGGTGAGGAGCTCGGGAGACGAGTGCCCGGCGCCCCCGGTCGCCGGCACGAGATCCTCCTCGTGCTCGAGCGAGACCACGCCGACGCCGTCGCGGAGGGGCGCCGACGCGACCGGGCCCCCGAGGATCAGGGCACCGACGACGTTGAGGTCGGCGTCGCCGGCGAGCTTCGCCGCGATCACGCCGCCGCCCGAGTAGCCGACGGCGAGGAGGCGGTCGCCGGGAGCCGCACCCGCTCCATCGAGTGCCGCCCGCACCGCACGCTCGCCGCTCCCCGAGTCGGCGCCCGCGAGCCGCAGGGCGTCGATGGCGGTGTCGTCGGCGATGCCGTGCAGGTTGCTCGTCATGTCGGCGGGCTGCTCGCCGGCGTTGAGCCCGAGGTCGACGGTGCCGCCGACGTAGACGATCCAGCTGGCGTCGTCGGCCGTTCCGTACCGCTCGATCCGGATCTGTGCGCAGCCGTCTTCGGGGCTGGGCACCCGCTCGGCGAGGTCCCCGTATCCGTCGGGCGGCGCCACCACCTCGCCGAGGTGCGTGGACGCCTCCGCGGGGTGCCCATGCGGTCCGCGAGCCGCGGTCGGGGTCCGCGTGCCGGGAAGGCACTCGCGGTCGGCGACGGCCGGGTCGACCCGCATCACACGCGAGACCGTGACCGGCCCGTCGACGAGCACGCGGCTGCCGGCGAGCCCGAACAGGCCTGCGGCGCTGAGCAGCACCGACGCGCTCTCGGGAGCTCGGACGAGCGGCCCGAGGACCGACGACACCGGGCCGGGCCCCATGACGGCCTCGTCGGCGTGGTCGGCGGCGATCCGGACGAGCCGCACGAACTCGGGATCGGACAGCAGCCCCCGGTGCTCGGCCAGCCAGGACTCGAGCGGCGTGTGCTTCATGCCGAAGGCGCGGCCGATGCCCGAGCCGACGGCATACCCGCCCGCCGCGAGCACGCCGTTGGTGACGAGCATGGGCGCGAAGGCGCCGACCCACGGGGCCGCGATGAACGCGCCGAGCTGCCAGAGCGCCTCGACGCGACGCTCGGCGTCGCCGTATCGCTCGGCCGCATCGAGGAGCGAGGACGGCAGCGAATGCGCCAGGCGCTCGACGTGCCCCAGGCACTGGCGCGCGAACCCGAGGCTCGGAAACGGAGACCCGGCGGCGCCGAATCCCGACAGGCCGTCGAGGTCGATCGTCTCCAGCCCGCGCGAGATGCGGTCGAGGCGATCGAGCCAGTCCGCGACGATCGCGGCGGCGGCCGCCAGCTTGGCCGCGTGCACGAACAGCTCGTCCACCTCGACGGCCGTGGATCCGCCTCCGGCGATGACGAGACCATCGGCTCCCGGATGCGCCGACGTCATCTCGTGCCAGCGCGTTCGAGACCCGCCAGCTCGAACTCGAGGTTGCGGACGTGCTGTCGGAGGGACGACTCGGCATCGCTCAGCAGCGACGTGGCCTTCGCGAGTCCCGCGCGCAGGTTGTCGAGCCGCTCGACGTACCCGATCGTCGCGTCCGAGCGCCAACCGGTGGGATTCGCCGGGATGAGCCTCGCCTGATCGATTCGGACGGCGTGGGAGAGCGACGCCAGCACGAGCAGATGGCGGCGGGCCGCGTCGAGGCGTTCGGCCGTGGCGGTGCCCGTGACCACGGCGACGTAGGGTGCGGCGGAGTCCATGGCACGATCGTGCCGAGCTTCCTGCCTTGCGCGGCCGCTCGTCGCGGCATCCGTGCGGTCGAATCGTCTCGGCTCGCCTGGGGAGGACGAGCCACCGGGTCTCAGTCGAGCAGCACCTGCCGCAGCACGTGGACGCCCGCCCTGCCGAATGCGCTCTCCGTGCCGGCCTGCTCCACGACGGCCGAGGCGATCACGAGCGCCCAGCCGCGCGCGCGGTCCCACGTCGCCGCATCCACGTCCCGCCGGCGCTCGAGCTCGGCGCGGAAGGCGCGACGACCGGCCGCGTCGAACGTGAGCCACGCCGTCGCCAGGTCGGTGGCCGGGTCGCCCGCCGTGAGGTCGCCGAAGTCGATCACCGCGGCGAGGGAGCCCGTCGGCGTGAAGACGAGGTTGGCCGGGTGCAGGTCGCCATGCAGCCAGACTGCCGGTCCGGTCCACGCGGATGCCGCGAGCGCCCGCTCCCACACCGCGAGCAGCCGATCAGCGTCGGGGATGCGCCCGCCGACGAGCCGGACGCGGATCTCCTCCGCCCGGTTCGCGAGCGGCACGCCGCGGTAGGCGTTGGCCGGGGCGTCCGCCGGCGCCACCATCGCGCCGAGCTCGGCCACGAACGCGGCGAGCGCCGGCGCTGCGCCACCGCGCGACCGCGCATCGAACGCCAGCCCGTGCTGCCCGTCGAACCAGGGCACGATGCTCCACGGCACGTCGTAGCCGAGCTCGGGTGCCGGGCGTCCGTCTCGCACCGGCGCGGGCACGGCCACCGGCAGGCGTGCGGCGAGCTCGGGCAGCCACCGCTGCTCGTTGCGCATGAGCCCGACCGCGGCCTTCCGCCGCGGCATCCGGACCGCCAGGTCGTCGCCGAGCCGGAAGAGCGCGTTGTCCCACCCGTTGGCCACGAGCCGCACCGGCGCCGCCACGTCGGGGTGCTGCTGCGCGACGAGGCGCGCCGCGAGGGACTCATCGACGGGGAAGTCGGCCGGCGGGGCATCGTTCGCCGCGGCATCCGTCATCTGCGCCTCTTCTCGAAAGGAGGGGACTCGCTCGGAGGGGGAGTCGACCAGCGTATCGTCGGCGCGATTTTCCTGCTGTGCCCGGCGCCGTTCTCGTCCACAATGGGACCATGACGCGAGCGGAACCCGCGGGGGACGCCGCGCAGCCCTTCAGAGTGTCGTTCGTCTGCACCGGCAACATCTGCCGGTCACCGATGGCCGAGGTCGTGCTGCGCTCCCTCGCCGAACGCGCCGGGCTCGGCGACCACCTCGCCATCGAGTCGGCGGCCACCGGCGACTGGCACGTGGGCGAGCGTGCCGACCAGCGCACGATCGACGCGCTCGAGCGGGCGGGGTACGACGGCTCGCAACATCGCGCGCGCCAGTTCGAGGCCGGCGACTTCCCCGACCTCGACCTCATCGTCGCGTTCGACCGCGGCCAGGCGCGCATCCTGCGCAACTGGGCGCCGTCGTCGCTCGACCAGGACAAGGTGCGGTTGCTGCTCGAATTCGACTCCGACCTGGCGCCACTGCAGGACGTGCCCGACCCCTACTACTCCGACGAGGCGACCTTCGATCGAGTTCTTGGGATGATAGAGCGGTCGACGTCGGCGCTCTTCCGGCAACTCGCTCCCGCACTCAGACAAGGAATCCGATGACTTCGCTGCCTCCCCAGCCGCTCAGCCCGCTCGACGGACGGTATCGCGCCGCCGTCGGCGAACTCGGCGAGCACCTCTCCGAGGCAGGCCTGAACCGGGCACGCGTGCAGGTCGAGGTCGAGTGGCTCATCGCGCAGACCGACCGCGGATTCTTCGGCTCGTCGCCGCTCACCGCCGAGCAGAAGGCGCAGCTGCGCTCCATCGTGGCGGAGTTCGGCCAGGCCGACATCGACGAGCTCGCCACGCTCGAGGCCACCACCCGCCACGACGTGAAGGCCGTCGAGTACTACGTGCGCCGGCGGCTCGAGCTGCTCGGACTCGACGCGATCTCCGAGCTCACCCACTTCGCCTGCACGAGCGAGGACATCAACAACCTCTCCTACGCGATCACCGTGCGCGACGCCGTGCGCGAGGTGTGGCTGCCCAAGTACCGCACCGTCATCGACGCGATCGCGGCCCTCGCCGTCGAGCACCGCGATGCCGCGATGCTCTCGCGCACCCACGGCCAGCCGGCGACCCCGTCGACCATGGGCAAGGAGCTCGCCGTCTTCGTGCACCGCCTCGAGCGCATCGCCAAGCAGGTCGAGGGCACGGAGTACCTCGGCAAGTTCTCGGGCGCGACCGGCACGTTCTCGGCGCACGTGGTCGCGGCACCGGATGTCGCGTGGCCCGACGTGTCGCGCGAGTTCGTCGAGTCGCTCGGGCTCACCTGGAACCCCCTCACCACGCAGATCGAGTCGCACGACTGGCAGGCCGAGCTCTATGGCCGCGTGTCCCACGCCAACCGCGTGCTGCACAACCTCGCGACCGACATCTGGACCTACATCTCGCTCGGCTACTTCCGGCAGATCCCGCAGGCCGGCGCCACCGGGTCCTCGACCATGCCCCACAAGGTGAACCCCATCCGCTTCGAGAACGCCGAGGCCAACCTCGAGCTCTCGTCGGCGGTGCTCGACTCACTCGCCGCGACCCTGGTGACGAGCCGCCTGCAGCGCGACCTCACCGACTCGAGCGCGCAGCGCAACATCGGCGTCGGATTCGGGCACTCGCTGCTCGCGCTCGACAACATCGAGCGCGGCCTCCGTGAGATCGACCTCGACCGCGCGCTGCTCCTCGCCGACCTCGACGGCAACTGGGAGGTGCTCGGCGAGGCCATCCAGACGGTCATCCGCGCCGAGGTCGTGGCCGGGCGCTCGACCATCGCCGACCCCTATGCGTTGCTGAAGGACCTCACGCGCGGCAAGCGCATCGGCGCGGCCGACCTCGCCGCGTTCGTCGAGGGGCTCGAGATCGGCGACGACGCGAAGCAGCGCCTGCTCGCGCTCACGCCCGCGACGTACACGGGCCTCGCGTCGGAGCTCGTCGACCGACTCTGAGCGGCGGCGCGCCGCCGCGGGTCAGTGGCCCCGGGGCGCCCCGCGGTCGTCGTCGGGGTCGACACCGGTCTCGCGCGCATCGGACGCCGGCCCTGCGGCATCCGTCGACGTGCCGGGAGCACGGTCGGCCTCGTGGATCTCGGCCGACTCCATCGCGTCGGGCTTCACCGCCATCGAGAAGAGCGCGAGCCCGACGAGCACGATGATGAACACGCCTCCGGTGGCGATGAGCGCCAGGTTCCACTCACGAGTGGCGACGAGGGTGATGACGCCCGTGAAGATCGCCGCGATCGCGGCGCCGCCGACGTACTCGACCGGGCGGAGCATCTCGCGCTTCGAGGGCTTGTAGTCGCCGTTCGGCTGGGTCACGGGTGCTGCTCCGATCCGGATGCCGCGGCGCCAGGCGCCACGGCCCACTTCAACGAGAATCCACCGATGACGAGATAGACGCCGAGGATCACGAAGTACCCGCCCAGCAGGCCGACCGCGGTGACGGGGTCGGGCGGCAGCAGCAGGAAGACGAGCGCGAGGATCGCGGTGAAGGCGCCGGCGGCGATCCAGTCCCGCGCTGCGGGGGTGCGGCCGCGGGCTCGGAGCCCGGCGTAGAGCTCCACGAACCCGGTGACGGCGGCCCAGATGCTCACGAGGTAGAGCAGGAACGGCAGCGCACCGGGCACGGTGACCGCGAGCAGGCCCGCCGCCACCGTGGCGATCGCGGTGACGAGGAAGAGCGAGCGGATGCCGCGATCGTCGATCAGCCGCAGGGTCAGGGCCCCCACGACGAGGCCCGACGCGATGGCCCACGCCCCGAAGACGAGGAGCCCGAGCTCGGGGGAGTGGTTCGGTGAGAACGTGATGACCGCGGCGGGCACGAGGGCGAGGAGTCCGCGGACGACCGGGACGACCCAGTACTGGGTGCGCTCCGGGGCAGTATCGCGGGCGGTGGCCACGGCGACCTCTTTCACATCGGAGGGGGGTACCGATCCATCCTACGTGGGTCGACCTGTGCGCTCGAACGGGCTCCGATCGGTGCGACCGGTGCTCCGGCGGGACGGAGTCCACAGGGGACGCGGAACGGGGTGGACGCCGCTCGCGCGACATCCACCCCGTTCGGGACCGGTTCAGTCAGGCCTGGGGCCTAGTTCCCACGCTTCCCGCTGGCGGTGACCGAGATGCTCACCTCGGTCGTGTCGCCGTCGGTGACCGCGTCGCCGAGGTAGCGCACCTCGACGTCGACCGTGCCCTTCTTGAACGGTCCGACCTCGAGCGTCGCCTTGCCGTTCGCGAGCGTGGCGGAGTCGACGACCTTGCCATCGATCACGGCCTGCACGGTGCCGGTCGCCTGCGGGCCGGTGGAGGTCACGACGACGGAGACCGGCGCGGTCTCCTTCTTCTGCTTGATCACCGAGGGCGCGGTCGCGGTGACCGTGGACACGGCCTTCGCGATCGTGATCGGCACTGCGATCGACGTGCCCGTCGCGGCCCCGGTGAGGGTCAGCTCGGTCGCGCCGACCGGAGCGCCGGCAGGCAACTGCACCGACACCGAGGCGGTGCCGTACTCGTCGTAGGGCGCCGTGCCGATGGTGTTGTCGACCGGGAAGGTGCCCAGCGCGGTGTCGCCGAGCGACACGACCAGCGACGCGTCCTTCACGTCGGCGGCCGTCGACATCGCCCACGACTTCACGTTGAACGCGACCGTGGCACCCGGCAGGTACGTGGCCGGCGCGCCGGTCGGGAATTCGACCTCCACGGCGTGCTGCTCGTAGTCGACCGGAAGCGGCGTCGCTCCGCCGAAGGCGGCCATGTAATCGACCATCGCGTTGAGGTCGATCTTGCCGGTGTCGCGCTTGCCCGTGCCGTTGGCGAACTCGAAGAAGTTGTCGCCGCCGGTGCCGAGGAACGAGTTCACCGTCACCGAGTACGACGCCGCCGGGTCGATCGGCACCCCGTTCAACCACATGCCGGTGATCGTGCCGTACCTCGCCTCGTACGGCGTCAGCGACTCGTTGATGTCAGGGGTCGCCGGGTTGTCGAGCGGGTACTCGATCGCGGTGCGCTCGGTGTACGTGTACTCGAAGCCCTGCGAGACACCGAGCCGGAGGAACGGCCGGGTGAGCAGTCGGTTCAGGGAGTCTCGGGGCTGCCACTGCTGCTCGAGCACCGTCTTGATCTGTGCGCCGGTGAGCTGCATGTTGACGAGCGTGTTGGCGAACGGCTGAACGACGGCCGCCTGCTTGTAGGTCAGGGTGCGCGGGAACGGGTCGGTGCCGGTTCCCGCCATGTCGTCGCGCAGACCGCCCGGGTTCATGAACGCGATCTCCGCCGCGCCGGACTCGGGGGTTTCCGTCGCCCAGCGCTGCACCTCGGCGACCAGGTTGCCGAGGGTCGACTCGCCTCCGCGGTTCTCGGTGGTGCCGTTCGCGAGCTTCGCGCGGTTGAACGCACCGCCGATCTGGCCGAGGGGTTGCGCGCCGAGCACGTCGGCGGCGGCCTTGGCGTCGGCCGCGATCTGTGCGACCACCGGGTCGGCCGGGTACAGCGCGACGTTCGACGAGTTCTCGAGCGGCAGGATCGCCTGCGTCTTCGCCGACACCACGCCGGTCGTGCCGTCGACGGTGTAGACGAGCTGGTTGAGGTTCGTGCCGTACTGGCCGGCCGAGACGACGGGGCGGTCGGTCACTGCGCGGCCGGCCCATGCCGAGACGGGGAACGAGCAGTTGTAGGCCAGGTGCGTGTGGCCCGAGACGATCGCATCGACGTCGGGCGAGATGTTGTTGACGATGTCGCCCCAGGTCGTGCCGGGTGTGTTCATCGTGGCGCAGTTCGTCGTCGGCGCGCCCTCGTGCACGAGCATGACGACGAGGTCGGCGCCCTCGGCGACGAGGTCGGCCGCCTCGGCGTTCACCGACGTCACGATGCCCTTGACGTCGATGTCGGCGATGCCGCCGGGGCTGACGAGCGAGGGCAGCTCCTCGGTGACGGCGCCGACGAAGCCGACCTGCACGTCTCCGAAGCTCTTGATCCAGGTGGCGGGCACGGCGTCATCGCCGGTGGCCTTCATCTTCAGGTTCGCGGCGATGTACTGCCACTGGGCTCCGCCGTAGGGGTTGGTCGTCGCGTCGTAGGGGGCCATGACGCGATTGACGAGGTCGTCGTAGCCCTGGTCGAGCTCGTGGTTGCCCACGGCCGACACCTCCAGCCCGGCGGCGTTGAGCGCGTCGATCGTCGGCTTGTCGTGCTGGATGAACGACTCGAACGTCGAGGCGCCGATGAGGTCGCCCGCCGCAGCGAAGACCGTGTTCGGGTTGCTCGCGCGCAGCTGCTCCACCGCGCCGGCCAGCACGGCCGCGCCGGCCTCGCCGTTCGTCGCGTTGTTGAGGATGCGACCGTGGAAGTCGTTGGTGGCGAGGATCTGCACCTCGGTGGGTGCGGCGTACGCCGGTGCGGCGGACAACCCCGTGAGGATGAGGCCGAGACCGACGGCCCCGGCGGCGATGCGGCGAGCTGTGGACATGTGCGCCAGTCTTTCGCTTGGACGTTTCGGGATGATGAACGCAGCGTCCGACCGGAATGAACGCGGGTGAGGATGCTTCGCTCCCGGCCATTGGATCATCCCGCCGTCCACCGGACAAGACCCCTGCTCATATGAGCAGGGGGCCCTCCGCGTTGCGTTCGATGAGCACGCGCCCGAGGCGCACGAGGCCGAGGCCGACGGCGGCACAACGACCGCGGCGGGCTCAGCCAGGCAACGCGCAACCCCGCCGACCGGTTACAGCGCCTTGACCGCCCCCAGGACCTTCGCGAGCGAGTCCTTGGCATCGCCGAACAGCAGCGTGGTCTGGGGCTCGAACAGCAGCTCGTTCTCGATGCCGGCGAAGCCGGGCCGCATCGAGCGCTTCAGGAACACGACCTGGCGGGCGTCGGCCACCTCGAGGATCGGCATGCCGTAGATCGGGGAGCCGGGCGTTGACTTCGCGGCGGGATTGACGACGTCGTTCGCCCCGACGACGAGCGCGACATCCGCCGTCTTGAACTCGGGGTTCACCTCGCCCATCTCCTTCAGCGACTCGTAGGGCACGTTCGCCTCGGCGAGCAGCACGTTCATGTGCCCGGGCATGCGCCCCGCCACGGGGTGGATCGCGAACACCACCTCGATGCCACGCGACTCGAGCTCGGACTGGAGCTCCGCCACGGTGTGCTGGCCCTGCGCGACCGCCAGGCCGTAGCCCGGCACGATGATCACCTTCTGCGCGTAGCCGAGGAGCACGGCCACGTCTTCAGGGCTCGACGAGCGCACCGGCCGGTCGGATGCCTCGGTGGAGCCGGCCGTCGACCCGCCGCGGAACGCGCCGAACATGATGCCCGACACACTGCGTCCCATCGCCGAGGCCATCGCCCTGGTGAGGATGGTTCCGGATGCGCCGACGAGCGTGCCCGCCACGACGAGCAGCACGTTCCCGAGCACGAGCCCCGATGCGGCGACCGCGAGCCCGGTGAAGGCGTTGAGCAACGAGATCACGATCGGGACGTCGGCGCCGCCGACGGGCAGCACGAGGAGCACGCCGGTCAGGAGCCCGAGCACCAGCAGCACGACGGCGAGCCAGCCCGCGCCCGTGACGACGACGGCGACGGCCGCCGCGATGGCCGCGACGAGGGCCGCCGTCATGAGCACCGGGAGTCCGGGGAAGACGACCGGTCGCGTCGTCATCAGCTCCTGCAGCTTCGCGAAGGTCACGAGCGAGCCCGCGAAGGACACGGCGCCGACGAGCAGCGTGAACACGATGGCGACGCGCACCCACGCGTCATCCGTGTGCGCGAGTTCGAGCAGTGCCACGAGTGCGGCCGCACCGCCGCCCACGCCGTTGAACAGGGCGACGAGCTGCGGCATCTGCGTCATCTGTACGCGTCGGGCGATGGGCGCGGCGATGGCGGAGCCGACCGCGATCGCCGCGAGGATCCACGGGATGTTGTCGAGCTTCGACGACAGGAACACGGTGACGACCGCGACGAGGGCGCCGGCCGCGCCGATGAGGTTGCCCCGGCGGGCGGTCTTCGGCGAGCTCAGCCCCCTGAGGGCGAGGATGAAGCAGACGGCGGCGACCAGGTAGAGGATCGCGGTCCACGTGGGGGAGAGGAGGATCATCGACCCGCTCCCTTGCGCCCGCGGAACATCTCGAGCATGCGGTCGGTGACCACGAACCCGCCGACGAGGTTGGCGGTCGCGAGCACGACGGCCACCAGGGCGATCGTGAGCGTCCAGCCGTCGGAGGCCTGGCCTGCGACGATGATCGCACCGACCAGGATGATGCCGTGGATGGCGTTCGCCCCCGACATCAACGGGGTGTGCAGGGTGCTCGACACCTTCGAGACCACCTCGAAGCCCACGAACACCGACAGCACGGTGATGGTGAGCAGGGCGACGCCGTCCATCAGCGGGCTCCTTCCGCGTCGAGAGCTTCAAGGGCTTCGGCGGTGGCCGGATGCCGCACGACGCCGTCATGCGTGAGGCAGGCGTCGAGCACCACCACGTCGCCGAAGTCGGGCTCGACCGAGCCGTCATGCGACATCAGGGCGAGCAGGTTGGCGACGTTCTTGGCGTAGAGGCGCGACGCGTCGGCGGGCATCGTCGACGCGGCATCCTTCATGCCCACGAGCGTGATCGTGCCGCCGCCGTCGGCGGTCGGCATCGCGACGTCCGACCCGGCCACCGAGCCCTCGACGTTGCCGCCCGACTCGGCGGCGAGGTCGACGACGACCGACCCTGGTCGCATGGCCCGCACCATGTCGGCGGTCACGAGCAGCGGCGCCGGTCGCCCGGGGATCGCCGCCGTCGTGATGAGCACGTCGGAGTCGGCG
>NZ_JBFUCL010000051.1:0-14849 GCF_056405255.1 Agromyces sp. P1_H4
GCTTCGTCGGACGACGGGCCGATGCCTCGCCGGCGACGGCCCCGTCGAGGTCGTCGGCCTCGAAGCCCACCGCCTGGATGCCGCGGACGAGCCGTCCGGTCGCGAGCGCCTCCCCCGCGCGCTCGTCGACGGTGGCCGCGATGAGCGACTGCTCCACCTCGTCGAGCACGGCCCGCGAGGGCGGGCGGCCGGCGTCCTCCGCGATCCTCGTCGCCTCGTGCAGCAGGCCCGACACGAGCTTGCGGCGCTCCGAGCCGATGCCGGTGAGCGCCCGGCCGTCACCCGCCGACTGCGCCTCGCGCAGGTCCTGGCCGAGGTCGAGCAGCTCGTCGATGCCGTCGGGCTGCTCGCGCACCAGCCGGTTGACGATCCACGCCGCCGGCGATGGCTTGCGCAGCTCGCCGATGCGTTGCGCGAGCTCGCGGTCGTCGGGCTTGACCGCCTTCGCGCGGGCGTTGCGGGCCGACGTGAACTCCTCGGGCACGACCCCGTAGAGCTCGTCGGCCTCGGTGGTGAGCGCGTCGGTCGGCATGGGCGTCACCCGCGCATCGTGAAGCTCACGAGCAGCACGGCCTGGCTGAGGAACACGAACGCGCCGACGATGATCGCCGCGAGCGACACCCACGATGGGCCGGTGGCCGGATCGCGCTTGAACTGGCGGCGGCCGATCACGCCGAGGACGATGCCCCCGGCCGCGGCGACGAGCGCCGGCACGGCCGGCAGCAGGAACGACCCCGCCGAGAGCACGACGCCGATGATCGCGTACAGCGAGGTGCGCCGCCGGGCGACGCCGCTGCCGCCCGTGCCGGGGGCTCCTGAGCTCATCGGCCGTTCACCTTCTCGATCCGCATCACGAGCACGACCCGGTCGGCCTTGTCGGCCGGCGGCTCGGGGTCGGTCTCGCCGTACCGCTTCGCGAGGTGCACGTAGAAGGCACCCTCGGGGTCGGGCACGGTCTCGGCGAGCCGGCCGCGCACCTCGACGTACTTGAGCGGGTTCTCGGGGTCGAGCGCCTCGAGCGTCATGTGCGGATCGTGCTGCAGGTTGCGGTACTTCGCCCGCGTGGTGGTGTGCGTGAAGCGGATGACGCCGGCGTCGGCGTCGAGCTCGAACCACATCGGGTTCACCTGGATCCCTCCGTGACGACGCACGGTGGCGAGGTGGCCGAAGACCGGTGCGGTGAGGATGCGGACGAAGTGATCGGAGAGCTCGGCGGTCATGCCTCCAGTCAACCGCACACGGGCGCACCGCGGCATCCGTCGACGACCGCGAAGCGCCGCACGCGGCGACACGCCGGGGACGACCCACCTGTCCCCCGGGCTGGGGGCGCGGCATCCGATGGCCTGTGGTAGTCCTGTCGTGTTGATGGCGAGCGGGCCGGGGGGCCCGCGAGTGCGGGGGGCACCATGCGACGATCGCGACTACTCGGCGTGCTGCTGATGGCACCGCTGCTGGCCCTGCCACTGGTGGTCGCGTCGCCGGCGGCGGCCGCGCCCGACGTGGAGGTACGGGTCACGCTCGAGCGGATCCGGCTGACCGGCGGCGACGACGGATGCGGCGACCCCGACTGGTACGCCAAGGTCACCATCGACGGCCAGACGTTCAACAACGAGGACACGCCCTCGCAGGACGCCGAGGAGGGCGATCCCGACATCACGCCGAACTGGGAGTTCTCGCGCACGGTCGACACGGCCGCGCTCGCGACGCCCGGGCAGGTGCCCCTCTCGATCGAGATCTGGGAGGAGGACGGCGGGTTCTGCTTCGGCGACGACCTCTTCGACGCGTCGCAGTCGGCCGGTTCGGCCATCGCCGGCTCCGCCACCGTGGCGCCCTGCAGCGTCGGCCTCGACGGGCAGACCCTGCTCTGCGGCGCGAGCGGCATCTTCGCCGGTACCGGCGGCGACCGGGTCGAGGTCACCATGCGAGTGGAGGTCGACGAGCCCGCGAGCGCGCCGGGCCAGCGCATCCGCTGCATGCACACGCCCGCATGGCCGCAGGCCGGCGAGACCGTGACGATCACCGCGACCTCGCTCGACGGCGCGCTCCAGCCGCTCATCGCCGACGACCTCGAGATCTGGTTCCAGCCCGACACCGCCGACGTCACGACGCGCACGAAGGCGGTCGACACCTCGGGCGTGGCATCCGCGACGTTCACCTTCACCGCCTCGCCCGACCCGGGCGCCGACGACTTCGACTTCGCCTACGGATGCCGCATGGCGAAGGGCGGCACGCCGATCTTCAGCGGCTGGCGACGGGCGACCGAGGGCGACCCTGGCACGTCGAGCTTCCCGATCGTGTACACCGGTCCGAGCGCGAGCCGACTCGACATCGTGTTCATCGCCGACGTCGACACGTACCCCTTCGGGCCGGATGCCCCGTTCAACGCCATGTTCGTCCAGGACATCGCCCAGGTCGTGAACACCTCGTACTACGGCTTCGATCCGTTCCTCACGAACCAGGACAAGTTCAACTTCTGGGTGGTGCTGAACCAGGGCAGGGCGGATGACGCGAACGACGGCAGCTGCGATCACGACCTGCCACCAGGGTGGGACGAGGACTTCGCCTTCGCGGATGCCGGGGCCATCCTGCACCGCAAGTCGCAACGCGACTGCGCACTGCGCGGGGACCGTATCTTCTCGGGCACGCTCGATACGACCTACCGCAGCGACGCGTTCCAGGTGGTGACCCACGAGACGGGGCACCAGCCGTTCGGCCTCGCCGACGAGTACTGCGACCAGCGTCCGGGCTCGGCGAGCACGACGTGCGACGGCGGCTACTTCGAGCAGGACGACGCACCGAACATCTACGAGGAACCCGAGGACTGCGTCGACGACCTCGGGGCGTTCCCGGGTCGACCCGAGTCTGCATGCCAGGAGTTCACGGAGGACAACTTCTGGTTCTTCGACACCGACTACACGGTGTCCGACCCGGTGTCGAACGACCTGATGGTCGACAACGGACTGGCCCAGCCGTCGGACATCAGGCGGATGGACTTCATCTTCGGGCACTGCCAGGCTGCGGGATGCTGAGGCGCGACATGCAACGGAAGCACATGACGTACTGGGGGCTGGGGGTCGCCGCGGCGACGCTCGCCATCGTGGCCCTGCCGTTGACGACGGTGCAGGCCGACACCACCGAGGACCCCGGCACGGCCGCCCTGCCGGTGATCGTGGATGCCGCGACCGACCCCGCGAAGGCCGTGGTCGTGCGGCTCGACTTCGCCTCGCGCACCGAGACGAGCGTCGCGAGCGTGGCCGTGTCGATCCAGCGGGCGCACTCGCACATCGGCGACCCGCCGCTGCTGCGCCTGACGACGGCGGACGCCGACGGCGTGCCCATCGAGGTCATGAACGCGTGGAGCCCGCTCTGGGTGTTCACGAACGACGGCCAGGAGCGCCTCGAGATCCAGGACAGCGGCTCAGGCAGCTTCGTCGTGCCGTTCGCGGCGAACCTCGCGAGCCTCACCGTCGAGGACATCGAGCTCGGCCAGACCGTGGCCGACGTCGACCTCGAGGGGCCGATCCAGGACTTCTGCGCCGCGAACCCCGCCGACCCCGACTGCCTCGAGGCCGACCTCGGCGTCGACTCGGTGTCGCCGACGGGACCGCTGTTCGCCCTCATGGGCGCCGCGGTCGACATCCCCGTGGCGAGCGTGGTGAGCAACGCCGGCCCCGACGGCCCGATCGACGCGGAGGTCACGCGATCGGTCGTCGCCGACCCGGGCCTGACCGTCGTGCCGTCGGCCGCGGAGACGGTCGACGTGCCCGCGCTGGCCGTCGGCAGCCCGCAGTCGCTCGAGAAGACCTACGCGGTCACGTGCACCGCGCCGGGCGTGCACTCGGTGTCGTTCACCACGACGATCGAGCCGAAGCTCGCCTCGGTCGTCGATGCGAACCCCGCGAACGACTCGCTCACTGAGGCGTTCGAGGTCGACTGCGCGGTGCCCGTCACCATCAACATCCAGCCCGGCAGTACCACGAACCCGGTGAAGCTCAACTCGGGCGTGCTGCCGCTGGCGGTGCTCACGACGAGCGCCGGCGAGTACGGCAACCCGGTGGCGTTCGATGCGACCACGATCGACCCGCTCAGCGTGAAGTTCGGGTCGGAGGCCGTGCTGCTCGGCGGCGGTGGCGGCACGGAAAGCCATCGCAAGGGGCATCCGGAGCGATCGCTCGAACTCGATGAGCGCACGCGCGATGCCGACCTCGACCTCGTGCTGCACTTCGGGCCGCGCACCGGGGTGCTCACCCCGAGCGACACCGAGGGGTGCGTGTTCGGGCGCTTCGACGGGCCGACCGGTTCGACGGCATTCTTCGGGTGCGACGTCGTGCACGTGAAGTGACCACCCTCGTTCGCTGACTCGCTTCCGTGCCGTGCGGCGCGGCGGATCGTGGTCATGGCATGTCTCCGCCACCACCTGCGCGCCACCTCGTGACAGCGTCGTGTCAAGCCACGAACGTGCACGAGAGGTTCATCCATGCCACCACGCAGCCAATCATCCGCCGTCCGACGTCGCCGCGGCATCGCCGTCGCCGCAGCCCTCAGCGGCTTCGCGATCGGGGCCGCGGGCATCGGCACCGCGATTCCCGCGGTCGCCGGCCCGAGCGACGGGAACGGGGGTTCCGGCGGTGCCGGGGCGACCACGGCCGCCGCCGCCCCGACCGGCGAGCACCACGTGACGCTGATCACCGGCGATCGCGTCACCGTCACCGAGCTCGCCGACGGCCGGCAGACGGTCGAGATCGACCCTGCGGTCGAGGGTGGCGGCGTCCAGACGGTGCAGGTCGGCGACGATCTCATCGTGCTCCCCCAGCAGGCGATGCCCTACCTCGCCTCGGGTGCGCTCGACCGCGACCTCCTCAACGTGTCGAAGCTCATCGAGTTCGGGTACGACGACGCCTCCGTCGCTGCCACCCCCGTGATCCTCGAACTCGCCGACGGGCCTGTTGCCATGAGCGCCGAGCCGCTGCCCGGCGTCGAGGTCGGCACGGCACTGCCGAGCATCGACGCGGCCGCCGCGGTGGCCGACCACGCCTCTGCCGCCTCGACGTGGGCTGCGCTGACGGATGCCCCGGCCGCCCCCGGCCTGTTCTCGGCCGAGCCCGGCGCGAAGACCTTCGGCGGGGGCATCGAGGCGATCCACCTCGACGGCAAGGTGCAGGCGACCCTCGACAGCTCCGTGCCGTGGATCGGCGCCCCCGAGGCGTGGGAGGCCGGGTACACCGGCGCCGGCGTCACCGTGGCCGTGCTCGACTCGGGCATCGACGACACCCACCCCGACCTTGCCGGGCGCATCCTGCCCGACTCGTCGAGCTTCGTCCCCGGTGAGGACGTCCTGACCGACACGCACGGGCACGGCACGCACGTCGCCTCGACGATCGCCGGCACCGGTGCGGCGAGCGGCGGCGCGAACCGCGGCGTCGCCGACGGTGCCAACCTGCTAGTCGGCAAGGTGCTCAGCGCCGACGGCTACGGACAGGACTCCTGGGTCATCTCGGGGATGGAATGGGCAGCGGCGCACGCCCCCATCGTGTCGATGAGCCTCGGTTCGTCCCAGGCGTCCGACGGCGAGGACCTCATGGCCGAGGCGCTGAACGGCATCTCCGAGCAGACGGGCGCCCTCTTCGTGGTCGCCGCCGGCAACGCGGGTGCCCCCGAGACCATCGGCACGCCCGGCTCGGCGGCGAGCGCGCTCACCGTCGGCTCCGTCGACGACCCCAGCGGCGCACTCTCGTACTTCTCGAGCCAGGGCCCGCTCACCCGTTCGGGCGCGCTGAAGCCCGACCTCTCGGGTCCGGGCAACGACATCACCGCTGCCCGCTCCGCGGACAGCGACGGCGAGGGCGCCTACCTCAGCATGAGCGGCACCTCCATGGCCACGCCGCACGTCGCCGGCGCCGCCGCGATCCTCAAGCAGCAGCATCCCGAGTACACCGCGGCCCAGCTGCGCGCCGCGCTCACGAGCACGGCCACCGACACCGGCATGACGCCCTACCAGGGCGGGTCGGGCGTGGTGAACGTGGCCGCCGCCGTCGAGTCCGAGCTCGTGGCCTCGGGCTCGGGTGACTTCGGCATGCTCACGTGGGGCGAGGACCCCGAGCTGGTCGTCCGCACCATCGAGTACACCAACCGCGGCGACGCCGAGCTGACGGTCTCGCTCGAGGCGTCCCTGGTCGACACGACCCCCGGCGTCGGTGGCGGTGAAGAGGGGCCCGGCCCGTTGTCGGTGCGCGAGGCATCCGAGGTGCTCACGATGGACGCGGACGCCCTGACGATTCCCGCGGGCGAGACCCGAACCGTGACGCTCACCGCCGACCCTGCCGCGGTGCCGGCCGGCGTGCAGCTGTCGGGCATGCTCGTGGCCTCGGTCGACGGCGAGCCCGTCACGCGCACCGCGCTCGGCATCATCGCCGAGTCGGAGCGCTACGACCTCGAGGTCACCGCCACCGGCCTCGACGGCGAGCCGACGCAGGCCGCCGGCTGGATCTGGAACGCCGCGACCGAGTGGTACGACTACGTGCAGGTCGACGGCAGCACCACGCTGCGGCTTCCGGCCGGCGACTACTCGCTGATGTCGTACATGGACGTCGCGCCCACGGCAGACACGCAGGGGGTCGCGCTCGTCGGCGACCCGCACTTCGCACTCGACGGCTCGGGCACGAGCGTCGCATTCGACGCCCGAACCGCGAAGCCGGTCAGCGTCGATGTCGGCGAGCGCGGTCTCGAGACCATGGTGATGCGCATGGACTACCTCGTCGACGGCTTCGGAGGYGGCCTGGTCGCCCCGGTGTGGGTCGACCAGCTGTACGCGCAGCCGCAGGACGCCTCGGATGCCGACTCGTTCAGCTTCACGAACCGCTGGCGCCTGCAGCACCCCAACCTGGTGCTGAAGTGGGGCAAGCAGGTGCTCGACACGACGACCGCGCCGGGTGCGACGATGCTCGACCGCGAGGTCAAGGGCAGCGCCGTGGCCGTCGGCACCGGCTCTGCTGCGGAGTTCGCGGCGGCCGACGTGCGCGGCAAGGTGGCCGTGGCGCTCCGCTCCGACGCGGTCGCGCCGCCCGAGCGTGCGGCGAACGCCGCCGCGGCGGGTGCTGCGCTCCTCGTCGTCGTCAACGACGGCGACGCCGAGTTCAACGAGTGGGTCGGCGCCGACGACGGCACGCGCGCACCCGTCGCCGTCGCCACGGTGAGCGGCCTGCAGGGTCGCCCGCTCCTCGACGCGCTCGCTTCGAAGAAGGTCTCGCTGACGGCGACGGGCAACGCGAACTCCGAGGAGATCTGGGACATCCTGCGCTACAGCCGGGATGAGGTGCCAGCCGACCTGGACTACCGCCCGACCGACCTCGCACGTATCGACACCACGTACCACGGCCGCGAGGGCGACCTCGTGGGCGAGTACCGGTACGACTTCACCCCCGACCAGCTCTCGGGCGTCGGCTACCCGCTGCGCGCGGCCCGTGGGGTGACGCGCACCGAATGGGTGAGCACCACCGACGTGAGCTGGAACCAGGGCGTGTTCCTGGTCGACGGGACGTGGGGCATCCGTGACGTCAGGCGAACGTTCGAGGCCGGCTCGGTCAACGAGACCAGCTACTTCGGCCCCATCGTGCGCCCGTACGTCGGCCAGGGCTTCTGGGCCCCGAACCGCCAGGGCGACTTCGTGCAGGTCAACGTTCCCTCGTGGGCCGACGGCGGCCAGCCCGAGCACACCGGCTCGTTCGACACGTGGGCCGAGATTCCGGGGCTCGTGCAGCACTCGGAGCTCTACCTGGACGGCGACCTGGTGAAGACCTCGGAGTACCAGGGCCTGAACTACTTCGGGCTGCCCGACGGCGACAGCGAGTTGCGCATCGTGAACGTCGCCGAGCACGACGGCACGTGGCTCGACTCGTCGACCTCGACGACGACGGAGTGGACGGTCACGTCGACCGGCGCGGCCGACGACTACGCGGCCCGACTGCTGCCGATGATCCAGGCGACGTACGACCTCGAGGTCAGCGAGGCCGGCACCGTCGGCGACGACCGCAAGAAGGGCACGAAGGTGCCGCTCGGATTCGCACTCGGGCACGTGTCGGGTGCCGATCACAGCGGCATGGTGACGGATGCCACGCTCGAGGTGCGCCTGCCCGGCGGCGACTGGAACCCGGTCTCCACGAAGCTGGTCTCGGCCGTCGACGACGGCCCCGGCGACCCGATCACGAGCCTGTTCCCGAAAGGCCGCGCCTACGTCGCCTCGTACGAGGCGAGCGTGGCCGTGCCCGATGCGGGCGGGTGGGTCGACCTGCGGGTGACGGCGAAGGATGCCGCGGGCAACACGTTCAGCCAGGAGATCGAGCGCGCCTTCGAGGCCGCCCCCGCCAAGGGCGGCGGYCACGGCGGCCCGGGCGGTCGGCCGTGATCAGCTGACCGACGGCGTGGGCCACGCCGGGGACGAGCGCGGCCCACGCACCACGACGGCCCGGGCGATCGGAGAATGTCGCCCGGGCCGTCGTTCGTGTCTCGTCCGCTTCGGCTCAGTGGAAGACGGAACGCGCCGTCACCGTCACCTCGATCGGCACGGTGAGGGGCACGAGCTCGGTGGAGAGCGGCGTGTGCCAGACGGAGCGGAGCGTGACCGTCGCGGTTCGGCCGTCGTCGGAGGCCGCGCGCACGAGCTCGACGTCGTCGAGGTCGGTCGCGGCCGCACCGAGGTATTCGGCCGCTGCGCGGTGCACGTCGGCATCTCGCAGGTCGAACTCCAGGCGATCGCCGTCGATGCGAACCGACTCGAGCGGCCACGCTTCGGCGCCCGCGAGGGCGGCCCCATCGGCCACCGTGAAGAGTCGCTTGCGTTCGAGGTAGAGGGTCGTCGCGGAGGCCACGACCATGACGATGGTGAGTCCGAGGAAGCAGTAGAAGATGGTGAGCAGGAGGGTCGAGCCCTGCTCGTCGCTCCGTCGCTCGCCGACCACTCGCTCGCGGGCGATTCGGTCGCCGAGCCGGAGTCGAGGACTCGCTGTCATTGCGGCCGTCCCGCGAAGCGCGACACCGTCTGCGTGGCACTCGCTTCGATCGGCACACTGCCGATCGCGCTGAGGGTCAGGACGTCGGGCACGAGCGGCAGGTCGACGCGAGCGCGAACGGCGACGTTCACGTGGGCGCCCGCGTCGGTGCAGTCCGCGCGGTCGCAGGTCACGGATACAGACGCGGCGTCGGCGTCGATGCCGTAGTCGTCGAGCGTCACGCGCACCGCGCGCTCCACCGCGGCATCCGATGCGCCGTTGTCACTGCCGAGCACCGCGACCCGCGCCGCCTGACGCGCTGCCCCCTCGACGCCGAGCGCCCCGGCCTGGATGGTCGCGACGGCGAGGACCAAGTAGACCAACGGCACCAGCAGCAGCATCCCGACGGTGAGGAATTCGAGCGATGCCGTGCCCTCGTCCCGACGGAGTCGGTCAATCCAGGGTCTCGACAGCCGCATGGCCTGATACCTCCAACCCCTGCTGGACGCCCAGGAGCCCGATGACGGGCAGGGTGGTGCGCACGGTGACCTCGATCGCCGGCACGCCCGCGATCGAGGTCGTACCCGCCGTCACGTCCTGCCCGTAGTCGGCGGAGATCGCGGAGGCGATGAGGTCTCGGGTGCGCGCGATCCCGTCGCTCGGCGACGACCCCGCCAGTGCCGCGTATCGAGCTCCCTCGGCCGCCGCGTCGAGCACCGTGTTGCGCACGTGCAGCGCCAGGGCGAGCTGGACCACCGCGAGCGCGAGCACCGTGAGCAGGACGCCGATGAGCGTGAACTCGGCGACGGCTGAGCCGCGCTCGTTCGCGAGCCCGTGCGCGAGCCCGCGGCCGCGGCGGAGCACGCCGGACATGCCGGACCGCTGTCGCCGATGGGGCGCTCCTAGAACCCCGTCACGCGACCGATCGCCTGGTCGAAGACCCCGCTGAGGGCCGGACCGGCCAGGCCCCAGATCACGATCACCAGCCCGGCCGTCATGAGTGTGATCAGCACCCAGCCTGGTACGTCGCCCCGCTCGTCGCGCAGTCGTTCGAGCAGCCGTTCTCGCATGGTCGTTCCTTTCGTGGGCGCGGTCGCGGCGGCGCGCGCGTGGTGTGGTGGGGTGTCGCATCAGAACCCGGTCTGCAGCACGAGGTAGCCGGGGAACAGCGCGAAGGCCACCGTGACGGGCAGGATCAGGAAGATCAGCGGAACGAGCATCGCGATCTCCTTGCGGCCCGCCAGCTCGATGATGGTGCGCTTCGCCTCCTCGCGGGCGTCGCCCGCCTGCGACCGCAGGACGGCGGCGAGGGGCGCACCGCGCTCGAGAGCGCCGAGGACCTGATCGAGGGCTCGTGAGAGCGCCGGGTGGTCGAGGCCGTCGCGGAGTTCCGCGAGCGCGAGGCTGAGTGGGACGCCGGTGCCGACCGCGGACACCACGCGCGCGAACTCGCTCGGCAGTTCGCCGCGGCCGGCGGCGGCGATCCGMCGGATCGCGTCGAGCATGCCCTCGCCCGCCGTGAGGCTGAGCGTCAGGAACTCGAGCACGGTGGGCAGCTCGGCCGAGACCCGCGCGAGCCGACGACGAGCGCGACGCTGCAGCATCCAGTCGCGCAGCGCGGCACCGAGTGCCGCGCCGATCACCGGCATGGCGACGCGCACGATCGCGGGCAGGGCGGTGAACGTGGGAGCGGCGATCGCGMGCGCCGCGCCCGCGACGAATGCGCCGGCCGCCCAGGCGAGCTGCTCGCCCCGGAACCGCTCGACGGAGGCGGTGGAGCCCGCCTGGCGCAGCCGCTTCGCGATCACCTCGTTGCCGCCGAGCCATTCCGTGGCGATGGCCCTGGCTCGGTGCGCGAGCGGCGCGACGACGACGCCGAGCACGGGTGCCGGCCCCGCCGGACGCTGCGCCAGCATCGCTCGCGCCTCGGCGGACAGGTCGGCCACGTACGGGGCGACGCGTTCCACGAGACGCGGCCGCCCGAGCCTCGGAACCGTCGAGACGATCAGCCACAGCCCGAGCCCGAGGATCGCGCCGAGGACGAGCCCCATCGGCGAGATCGCATTCAGCGAAGCCATCGGCGCTCCTCGGGTAGGCGACCGAGTGCGACCATCAGCCGATACGCCACGATCGTCACGACGACGCCGACGATGATCAGGGTCGACCCGGCCGCCGAGTCGTACGCGACGAGGGTCTCGTGGCGAGACGCCAGCACGACGAGGAGCAGCCAGGGTGCGGCCACGCCGAGGCGCGCGGCGTTGCGGATCCACGACTGTCGGGCGATGACCTCGGCGCGGAGTGCCGCGTCTTCCCGGAGGTAGCCCGAGAGCCCGCGCAGCACGGCCGTGACGTCGCTGCCGCCAACCTCCCGCGCCATGCGGAGGGTCTCGAGCAGCCGGTCGGCGACGGGATCGGCCAGCGTCGCCTTGAGCTGGTCGAGGGAGAGCACGAAGTTGCCGGTGCGCTCGTAGTGCGCGGCGAACTCGCCGAACGCGCGCCGGGTGGGCGCCGGGCCGAGTTCTGCGAGCGCGGCGACGCTCTCGGGAAGCGACATGCCCGCGCGAACTGACGCCACGAGGTGGTCGACCACGTCGGGCCACACCGCCCGGTTCGCCGCACGTCGCCGAGAGGCGCGCCCGCGCACGGCGAGCGGGACGAGTGCGGCGCCGAGCACCGCGGCGACGGCGGTGAGCACGGGTATCTGGAACACCGCCTGCGCGATCGCGCCGAGGATGATCGCGAGGATGGCGCACACGGCAACGACCGCCGCCAGGGGAACCCCGCCGAGCCCGGCGAGGGCGAGGTCGTCGTGGATGCCGCGGAACGCCGGTGACGGTGGGCCATCGGTGCCCCGGCGCGCGGGCCACAGCAGTGGCGACACCGCCAGCAGCACGCCCAGCCCGAGGAGTCCGCCGAGGATGAGGCTCATCCTGTCGCTCCGCCGAGCACCAGCGCGGGATCGAGCCCGACTGCGACGAACTTCTCGAGGCGCGCGGGCCGGGCGCCGGTCGGCACGAGGGTATCGCCGCTGCGGAGGAAGATGGGGTCCATGTCGACCGCGGCATCCGTCGTCGCGCCGGTGGGGGCGGCGATCTCGAGCACGCGCCGCACGCCGTCGCGGTCGATGCCGAGATGCACGACGAGGTCGATGCAGCTCGCGACGGTGGGGACCACGAACGACGAGTCGATGTTGCGCCCCGCGAGCAGCGGTAGCGTGCACAGCTTCACGAGGGCGTCGCGGGCGGAGTTGGCATGGATCGTGCACATGCCGGGCAGCCCTGAGTTGAGCGCGATGAGCAGGTCGAGGCTCTCGGCCTCGCGCACCTCGCCGACCACGATCCGGTCGGGTCGCATGCGCAGGGCCTCCTTGATGAGGCGCCGGAGCGTGATCTCGCCCGTGCCCTCGAGGTTGGGCTGGCGGCACTGCATCGACACGAGGTCACGCACGTCGAGGTCGAGCTCGAACGTCTCCTCGACGGTGACGACCCGGTCGCCGACCCGCGCCGCCGACATGAGTGCGTTGAGCAGCGTCGTCTTGCCGGTGTGCGTCGCCCCGGACACGAGGATGTTCGCGCCGGCGAGCACGTTCATGCGCAGGAACTCCGCGGCCTGCAGCGGCAGCGAGCCGAGTTCGACGAGCTGCGCCAGCGAGCGGATGCTGCGCCGGAACTTGCGGATGTTCACCGCCCAGTGAGCGCGTGCGACATCGGGGATCGCCACGTGCAGGCGAGAGCCGTCGGGCAGCGACGCGTCGACGAAGGGCGACGACAGGTCGACGCGCCGGCCCGAGTGCTGCAGCATCCGCTCGACGMGCTCGCGCACCTCGCGGTCGGAGAGCACCACCGTCGTCAGCTCGGCGACTCCGTCGCGTGCGACGAACACGCGGGTGGGCGCGTTGATCCAGATCTCCTCGACCGTGGGGTCGTCGAAGAACGGCTGCAGCGGCCCGTAGCCCGTGATCGAGGCGACGACGTCGCGGGCCGTGCCGGCCTCGTCGCCGAGCTGCGCGTGCGCGCCCGCCAGCGCCCGCTCGCTGTAGCGGCGCACCTCCTCGTTCGCGTAGCGCGCCGCGACGCTGCCGTCGGTGGCGAGGTCGACGCCCTCGCGGAGGACCCTGGTGCGCACGCGGTCGGCGATGGTGCGCACGGGGTCGGTCATGCGTCCATGATGCGGGGCGGCGGATGACGCGCCCCGAACTTATCCACAGCGCGCGACGCCTGACGGATGGCGCACGCACGTCACGGGATGGATCTCATGCGCGGCGAGGTCCGTTCGGTTCGCCGTCGCAGACTCAGTCGCCCAGGAAGAGGGCGATGTCCTCGCAGAAATCGCGATCGAGGGTGTCGATACGGCCGTGCGCCACGAAGTCCTCCGCGACCCCGAGGAACACGTCATCATCGGGATTCGACAGCGTGTCGTTGTAGTCGACGAGGATCGCGCCCGAGTTGATCCCGGAGTCGTGGAACAGGAGTTCCCCATCGAGCCAGGCCGTCGACTTGAACGACTCCTTGACCCAGATGGTGAGCGTTCCATCGCCATTGTCGACGATCCTGTGATCGCGGCCGTTCCCCTGTGCTTCGACCACGAAGGTCTTCCCATTCGCCGTGTACGTCGCGACCGACTTGTACACGCTTGCGAAGCGCAGGATGCCGTCCTCCTCCGTGGTGACGCGGTCGATGCCACTCCCTTCCCAGCTCTCGGCGACCTCGAAGTCGACGACGTCGGGATCGCACCACTCCTCTTCACCGACCAAGTGGACGGTCTCGTAGGAGTCCTCCCAGGGAATGACCTCCACCGGACCGGCATACGCGGGTGATGCGAGCGTCGTCGTCAGCAGGAGGCCGGCGGCGACCCCTCCGATGAGCGTTGAGCGGTTCATGTCGGGTTCCCTGTCTCGCGTGCCCAGAAGTGAGGATTTCTCGCTGCCCGAAGGCTACCCGCGCGACGTCGGTGCGGGCACCCCCAGTTTGCAAGGGCCTACGCGTGCGTCATCCATTACTGATTCACATCCTGTAGTTGATCTGATACAGTACTCGACATGATGCAAGACATTGCCGACAGTGAGGCGTTCACCGCCGACCTGCTCCGCGGTCACACCGACACGATCGTGCTCGGCGTGCTGCGACGACACGACAGCTACGGCTTCGAGATCTACAAGTCCATCCGCGAGGCCACCGGCGGCGCCTACGAGATCAAGGAGGCGACGCTCTACGCGAGCTACCGCCGGCTCGTGCGCGACGGGCTGGCCGAGGCCTACTGGGGCGACGAGTCGCAGGGCGGCCGCCGCAAGTACTACCGCATCACCGATGCGGGCCGCGCCGCCTTCCGCTCGAACGTGGCGAACTGGGTCGCCACGCGCGGCATCATCGACGACCTCCTGGGCACCGCGCCCACCGCACTGAAAGGCTCCCGCGCATGAACGCGACCGACCCCATCCGCCGCAGCATCGACATCCACCGCCTCCTCGACGAGGCCTTCGCCGGCGTCGAGGTCACGCCCGAGACGCAGGACCTGAAGGAGGAGATCCGCGACAACCTCCTCTTCCGCGTCGCCGAGCTCGAGGCATCGGGCATCGAGCCGTCGGATGCCGCGCGCCGGGCGATCGCCGAACTCGGCGATATCCGCGCCCTCGTCGACGGCGACTCCCCCGCCGAGACGCCTGCGGCCACGCGCACCGAGTCCGCGGCATCCGCTGCCCTGCGCAATCGCGTGCGGCCGAAGCCCGGCTTCGTGGTGCGCACCGTGGTGCTCTCGATCGTCGCCGCCGCGGCGCTCGCGCTGCTCGTGCTCGGCCTGTTCGACGTGCTGACGACGAGCACCGCCGTGCTCGTGACGCTCAGCGTGGTGTTCGGCGTCGCCCTCGGG
>NZ_JBFUCL010000052.1:0-14792 GCF_056405255.1 Agromyces sp. P1_H4
GTGCATGCCTTCGCATCGCACCGCACCGGCTCCCCACCTCACGAGGATGTGACCATGACGCAATCCGAGCCTCCCGTGCTGCAGGCCGTCGACCTGCAGAAGCACTTCAAGCTCCGCGGGTCGGGGCGGCGCGGCGGCGTGGTGCACGCCGTCGACGACGTCAACCTCGAGCTGCACCGCGGCCGCGTGCTCGCCCTCGTCGGCGAGTCGGGCTCGGGCAAGTCGACCATCGCCCGGCTGCTCGCGCAGCTCATGCCCACCACGGGCGGTCGCATCCTGCTCCACGGCACGGATGCCACGGCCCGCCGCCGCCCGGCGTTCCGCGCCTACGTCGGTCGCGTGCAGATGATCTTCCAGGACCCGTTCGGGTCGCTGAACCCCGTGCACACCGTGCGCTACACGCTCACGCGAAGCATCCGGATCCACCGCGGCCGCCTCCGCGGCGCCGCCCTCGAGGACGCCCTCGAGGAACTCCTCGACCGGGTGCAGCTCAGGCCCTCGGAGCGGTATATCGACAAGTTCCCCCACGAGCTCTCGGGCGGTCAGCGCCAGCGCGTCGCCATCGCCAGAGCTCTCGCGGCCGACCCTGAGGTGCTGCTCGCCGACGAGCCGATCTCGATGCTCGACGTGTCGATCCGCCTCGGCATCCTGAACCTGCTGCAGGACCTGCGCGACCGCCTGCACCTCGCGATCCTCTATATCACCCACGACATCGCGTCGGCGCGCTACTTCGCCGATCGCACGATGGTGATGTACGCCGGGCGCATCGTCGAGAGCGGCGACTCCGAGTCCGTGACGCAGGACCCGAAGCATCCGTACACCCAGCTGCTCGTGCGCTCGGCGCCCGATCCCGACGACCTCGAGGCGCGCGCCCGCGGCGCACGCGGCGAGGCCCCGAGCCTCGTGAATCCTCCGAGCGGATGCCGCTTCAACCCGCGCTGCCCGTTCGCCACCGACCTGTGCCGCACCGAGGTGCCGCCGCTCATGGCCGTCGGCGAGGGCCGCGAGGCCGCCTGCTGGGGCTACTCCGATCGACCCGACCGCCCCCGCGTCGGGTCCGTCGTCGAGGCACTCGCGAAGGAGGACCGCGCATGAGGTTCTTCCTGCGCCGCTTCATGTTCTACGTGATCACGTTCTGGGCCGCGGTGACGATCAACTTCATCATCCCGAGGCTCCTGCCGGGCGACCCGGTGAGCGCGCTCATCGCGAAGAACCAGGGCCGTATCTCGCCCGACGCGACCGAGGCGCTGCGGGCGCTGTTCGGCCTCGACGAGGACGTGTCGATCTGGCAGCAGTACCTCGACTACTGGAACCTCATCCTGCACGGCGAGCTCGGCATCTCGTTCACCTACTTCCCGACGCCCGTGACCGAGGTCATCCAGCAGGCGCTGCCGTGGACGATCGGGCTGGTGGGCATCGCCACGATCATCAGCTTCACGATCGGCACGCTCATCGGCACCGGCATCGGCTGGCGCCGCGGCACGTGGGCGGACTCGCTCCTGCCGATCTCGACGTTCTTCTCGTCGGTGCCGTACTTCTGGCTGGCCCTCATCGCCATCTCGCTGTTCTCGGTGACGCTCGGCTGGTTCCCCGCGAGCGGCAGTTACGACCGGTCGCTCGTGCCGACCTGGTCGTGGGAGTTCATCGGCTCGGTGATCTACTACGGCTTCCTGCCGGCGATGACGATCGTCATCTCGTCGATCGCCGGGTGGATCCTCGGCATGCGGAACATGATGGTCACCGTCTCCTCCGAGGACTACGTCACCGTCGCCCAGGCCAAGGGCCTGTCGGAGCGCGCCGTGATGTTCGGCTACGCGGCCCGCAACGCGGTGCTGCCGCAGGTGTCGAGCTTCGCGCTGTCGCTCGGGTTCATCGTGGGCGGCACGCTCGTCATGGAGATCGTCTTCTCCTACCAGGGCATCGGCTACTTCCTCTTCACGGCGGTCGCCGCGAAGGACTACCCGCTCATGCAGGGCATCTTCCTCGTCATCACGCTCGCGGTGCTGTTCGCGAACATCGTGGCGGACTTCGTCTACGGGGTACTCGACCCGCGCACCCGACAGGAGGGCTGAGATGACGATCGACACCAGCATCGTCGAGGAGGGCGAAGAGCTCGCGCGCCCGTCGCAGGCGCCCGCCACGGGCGTGGTCTCGGCGGCGCCGCGGCGCTCGTCGCGCGGACCCCGCAAGTTCCTCTTCCTGCGCAACTCGAAGGCGATCGCCGGCATGGTGATCCTCGCGTTCTTCTTCCTCATCGCCATCATCGGCCCGTGGATCGCGCCCTATGACCCGAGCGCCCGCAGCGACGACATCCTGCAGCCGCCGTCGTGGGAGCACTGGTTCGGCACCACGCACCTCGGGCAGGACGTGTTCTCGCAGATCCTCGTCGGCACCCGCGGCGTCATCGTCGTCGGCTTCGTCGCCGGCATCGTCGCGACGACCATCGGCGTGATCGTCGGCGTCACGGCCGGGTACGTGGGCGGCCTGGGCGACGAGACCCTGTCCGTGCTCGCGAACGTGTTCCTCGTGATCCCGCAGCTGCCGCTCATCATCCTCATCGCCGGGCAACTGCCGACCGTCGGCGGGGTGACCGTCGCCCTCGTGATCGCGATCACCGGTTGGGCGTGGGGCGCCAGGGTGCTGCGCGCCCAGACGCTCTCGTTGCGGCGACGCGACTTCGTCGAGTCGGCCCGCGCCAACGGCGAGCGCACGTGGCGCATCATCACCGCCGAGATCCTGCCGAACCTCACCGCGATCATCGCGGCGGGCTTCGTCGGCACGGTGGCGTTCGCGGTGCTCTCGCTCATCACGCTCTCGTTCATCGGCATCGGCAACACCGGCGAGTGGAACTGGGGCACCGTGCTCTACCAGGCGCAGTCGCAGCTCGCGCTCCAGCGCGGCGCCTGGTGGTGGTTCGTGCCCGCCGGCCTCTGCATCGCACTGCTCGGGATGTCGCTGACGCTCATCAACTTCGGCATCGACGAGTTCGTCAACCCGCGCCTGCGCTCCACCGGCCTCAACGCGAAGTCGCTGCGCAAGCGCGGCATCCGACCGCGCATCGGCTTCACGCCGGTCGTCTACGAGGCGAAGGAGGACCGCGCATGACGCTCACGAATCCGCAGGGCCGGCCGCTCGGCAACCCGCTCGGCCGGCCACTCGGCCACCCGCAGTCGCTCACGCCCGTGAGCGACCCGGTGCTCGAGATCAAGAACCTCTCGGTCGACTACGGGTACGACGGCGACCCCGTGCACGTGCTGCGCCAGGTGTCGCTCACGCTCGGCCGCGGCGAGGTGCTCGGCCTCGCCGGCRAATCGGGCTGCGGCAAGTCCACGCTCGCCTACGCGGCGACGCGGCTGCTCCCCCCGCCGGGGCTCATCACCGGCGGCGAGGTGCTCTTCACCGACCGCGACGGCCGCCAGACCGACATCCTGCGGCTGAACGACACGCAGCTGCGCGCCTCGCGGTGGCAGGACCTCGCGATCGTGTTCCAGGGCGCGATGAACTCGCTCAACCCGGTGTTCCGCATCGGGCGGCAGATCGCCGACGGCATCCGCGCCCACCGCCCCGAGGTCTCGCAGAAGGAGGCGCTCGAGCGATCGGCCGAGCTGCTCGAGCTCGTGGGCATCTCGCCCGACCGCCTGCGGTCGTACCCGCACCAACTGTCGGGCGGCATGCGCCAGCGCGTGATGATCGCGATGGCGCTCGCCCTCGACCCCCAGGTGCTCATCATGGACGAGCCGACCACCGCGCTCGACGTGGTGATGCAGCGCCAGATCGTGGAGCAGATCTCCGACCTGCGCGAGCGACTCGGCTTCTCGGTGATCTTCATCACCCACGACGTGTCGCTGCTCATCGAGATCGCCGACCGCATCGCCATCATGTACGCGGGCGAGATCGTCGAGGACGCGGCCGCGCTCGACGTGTACCAGCGGCCGCGGCWTCCGTACTCGTCGGCGCTGTTGCACTCGTTCCCGCCGCTGCGCGGGCCTCGACGCGAGCTCACCGGCATCCCCGGCTCGCCGCCCGACCTGTCGAAGCTCGGCGGTGGATGCCCCTTCCGCGACCGTTGCGCGTTCGCGTTCGACGCCTGCTCGAAGGTGAACCCCGAGCTCGTGCACCCGAACGTGGAAGGCGATGACCCCCGGCGCTCGGTCGCGTGCCTGCGCCACGACCCGGCCGCGGTGCGCGCGGTCGGCGAGGAGCCGCTGCCGGTGCCCGCGGAGCTGTCGCTGCGCTGAGCGGGGGCGTCGGCTCGGCGCGGATTCAGGCGGTCGGCGCCGATTCAGGCGACGATCGCCGATTCCTGCCTGAATCCCGGCTGTTCGCCTGAATCCCGGTGCCCCGTCGTGGGCAGCGGATGCCGCGGGCGCCGGCTTGACGGCGGCGAGCGGATGCCGCGGTCAGCGGTCCGGCGGCGGCGATCAGCCCCGGCGCCACGCCTCCGTGAAGCGCGAGAGCAGCCGGGCGAACTCGTCGCGCTCGGCGGGCGTGAAGCCGGCGAGCGCCTGCTCGATCGCGGTGCGGCGGTGGTCGAGCACCGCCGACAGGGCGGTGCGGCCCGACTCCGTGATGACGAGGATGCTGCGTCGTGCGTCGCTCGGGTCGACCTCGCGCCGCACGTGGCCCGCGTCGACGGCGGCCTGCACGAGCCGGCTGGCCCTGGGCTGGTCGACGCCGATCGCCGCCGCCAGGTCGCTCACCGAGCTCGGTCCATGGTTCGCCAGCACCATCAGGACGCGGATCGCCGCGTGACCGCCACGCCCGCCCGGCCCTCCCCAGCCGCCGTGGCGTCCTGGTCCGCCACCGCGTGGATCGCGGTGATGGTGTGGCTCGTCGTGGTCGTGTTCGCCGCCGGGACCGCCCGCGCCGAAGGGACCGCCTCGCCCGCCCTGGGAACCGGGACCGCCCCATCCTCGAGGCCCCATGCCGCTCGGGCCGCCGCCGGGTCCGAACGGACCGCCGGGACCGCGGCCGCGGAACACGGCCAGCGCCGCTTCGACCRCCGCGACGGGGTCGACCGGCCCGACGGCGCCGCCCGATCCATCCGAGCGCCGCGAACCGTCCGAACCGCCCGAACGGTCCGAACCTGGGGGTTCGCCGAGTCCGTCTTGACGAGGCGGGGTCATACATGTCATCGTACATATACATGTCCATTGACATGCAACACGAGAATCGCGCAACGCGCGCCGGGCGCCAATCGAGCGCACCGGGAAAGGAACACCATGACCACCGATCAGATCAACCCAGACCAGCCCGACCAGCCCGACGAGCGCGACCGGCCCGAGCAGTCCGAGCCAACCGGCCGCCCGCTCGGGTTCTGGCTCAAGCTCGTCGACCGTCGCCTCTCCGAGGAGATGGAGACCCTGTTCGCCGCCGACGGCATCACGCGCCGGGACTGGCGCATCCTCAACCTCCTCGCCGGTGAGGTCCGCGACGAGCGGCTCGCCGAGCGGCTCAGCGCCAAGCCGCATGCACTTCACCGCCTGGTGGAGCGCGGCTGGATCGACGGCATGCCGCCCGAGGTCACCGACGCCGGCCGTGCGGCCCGCGTCCGGCTGGAGGACCAGGTGCGCACGCTCCGCGAGCGGGTCGCCGGCGCGGTCCCGGCCGAGGACTTCGCGACGACGCTTCGCACGCTCGAGGCGGTCGCCCGCGAACTCGGCTGGGACGAGTCGCAGCCACTCCCCCGCGGACATCGCGGTGGACGCCGCGGGCACGCCGGGCACGGCGGACGCGGCCACGGCTTCGGCGGATGGCACGGCGCTCGCATGCACCATGGCTTCGGCGCCCCTGCCGGTGCCGAGGGCCCCGACGCCCACGCCGGTCACGAGAGCCACGAGGGTCACGGCGGGCGCTTCGAGCACCGCCCGGGATTCGGGCCGCGTCCCGGATTCGGGCCGCGTCCCGGATTCGGCCCGCAGCCGAGCGTGCAGGACGTCCACGTCCACGTGCACCTGCACGAGGACCGGCGTCACAAGGGACACGGCCGACGTCACCACGACGAGCCGAACCCCGAGGCCTGAGCCTCGTCGGTCCGCACGCTGACGCCCGGCCGCTGAGCCGGACTGAGACACCGGAGCCGGGAGCGCGCGCCAGTGCTCCCGGCTTCGTCGTGTCGAGGCGGACGAACGCTACGAGCCGGTCGCCCCGCGCGCGTTGTAGACGACCGCGTCCGACGCGCCGAAGGCACGGAACACCTCGAGCGCGTCGTCGTGACCCACCCCGACGGACACGCGGATGCCCCGTCGCTCGAACTCCCCCGACCAGTCCTCGGGCATCGGCCCCTCGTCGAACCCGGTGAGCTGTTCGACCTCGGCACCCTCGCCCGCGATGACGAGCGACCGCACGCCGGCCCACATGGTGGCGCCGTAGCACATCACACACGGTCGCCAGTTGACGACGAGCTCGAGTTCCTCGCCGCCGGCGCCGAGATCCCACCGGCCAAGTCGACGCTGCGCGAGGCTCAGCGCCATCATCTCGGCGTGCACACCGCTCAGGTTCTCCTGGAGCACCACGTTCACGCCCACCGAGACGAGGGCACCGGATGCCGCGTCGACCACGAGCGCGGCGAACGGGCCGCCGTTGCCCGCCCGCCAGTTGCGATCGGCGAGCCGATTGGCGAGCTGGACCCGCTGCTCGGGCGTGCCCAGCGGCGGCGCCGCGGCGAGCCCGGGCAGCTCGTCGACGAGCCACGGGGGCAGCGATGCGCTGAAGGTGGAGGCGTGCGGTGCGTCCATGCGCCCCATTCTGCCGTGCCCGGGTCTCCGGCGCGTTCGGTAATCTGTCGGCGGACGAACTACGCGACCGCGTACCCAGGACGAGCGAGAGGCCGGCGCTGGATCCGTGACGACGACCCTCAAGGCCAAGCAGCGCCACCGGCGACGCCGGCGTGCGGTGGCATACGTCGCGATCGCAGCGGGATGGGCCGCGTCGATCTGGGTCAGCCAGCTCATCGTGGCCCCGCCGTGGTTGCACGCGGTCGCGCTCTTCGTGCACCTCGCCTCCCTCATCGTCGGGTTCGGTGCAGTGCTGATGGTCGAGTGGTACGGCGTGCTGTGGATCACGGAGTGGCGATCGGTACGCGACCTGCGCCAAGTCGACCTCACGTTGAAGCTGCCGATCTGGGCAGGACTGATCGGCCTCCTCGCGAGCGGTGCTCTCCTCCATCCCGACCTCTCGTCGCCGGCGACGCTAGTCAAGCTGGCCGCCGTGCTCGTGCTCTCGCTGAACGGCGTCGCACTGACCCGGTGGACGATGTACTTCGCCCGCTTCCCGCGGAAGATGCGCTTCGCGGCGCTTCCCAAGCGGGCTCGTGCGCGGTTCATCGGGAGCGCAGTCGTCTCGCAGGTCGCCTGGTGGACTGCCGTCATCATCGGCATGGTCAACTCCACCTCCTGATCGCGGCCCCTCGCCGCAGAGGGATCAGTCGGCGGTCAGACGACGCACAGCTTCCTCACGGTGTTCACCCAAGGAGACCCTTGGGTCTGCTCAGGTCTCCGATATATGCTCGGCTTCGTCCCAACCCCCCATCAGAGGACACCACCTTGCCCACCCCTGCCGTTCGTCGCGCGACGGTATCGCCGCTTGCGGTCGGATCGTCGGTGATCGACGATGCCCCGTTCGCTCGCGATCCCGAGATCGGATGGACCGAGTGAGTGCGGGGGCCCCCGAGCCGCGCCGCGCGCAGCGCCGAGAGCGTGAGCAGCGCCGCCGCCGTTCACGCAGGCGTTGGATCGTCGTCGCAGGCGCGCTCGTCCTGGTGCTCGTCGCAGGCGGCACCGCCACGGCACTGATGCTCAACGGCCAAGGCCAGCCCGACGAGGCCGGCGGGGCAACCGAGACGCCCGTCGCGGCCGAGCCGGTCGTGTTCGCGGATGACGAGCCGGCTGCTGCCGCCGGCGCCGCGCCGTGCACGACCGTGACCGTGCTCTCCTCGCTCGAGAACTCCGAGATGGTCTCGCGGCTCGTCGACGGCTACAACGGCCAGCCGCGCGACGTCGACGGCAGGTGCGTGTCGATCGTCGCCACGAAGGACAAGTCCGGCATCGCCGCCGAGCATGCGTCCGCCAACTTCCAGAACCTTCCCGAGGACCAGCGCCCGACGGTGTGGATTCCCGACGCCAGCTCGTGGATCGGGATCGCCCGCAACACCGGCGGTGGCGCCAGCGTACCTGCAGAGAGCGCGAGCATCGGGTCCTCGGACATCGTGCTCGCGATGCCGAAGGCCCTCGCGACGGCAATCGGCTGGGATGCGGAGGCCCCCACGTGGGACGAGGTCTTCGCGGCATCAGAGGACGAGAACGCCTGGGCCGATCTCGGTCACCCCGAGTGGGGCACGTTCAAGCTCGGCAAGACCAGCCCGCTCATCGCCAGCTCCGGGGAGGCGGCACTCCTCGCCTCCTACGGCTCGGCGGCGGGTTCGCTCGCCGACCTGACCGTCGACCAGATCGAGGATGCCGACATCACCGACGAGGTGCGGCAGCATGAGCTCTCGACGAGCCACTACATGGCGACCCCCGAGCACTTCCTCTGGCACGCGCGCCAGTCCGAGGACGCCGGGTCGGTGGCCGACTTCCTCTCGGCGGTGATCGTCGACGAGAAGTCGGTGTGGGACTACAACCGTGGCATCACCAGCCGCGACGGCGTCACGCGCGTGCAGAGCGATCCTCCCGAGGAGCAGCTCGTGCCGATCTACCCGAGCGACGGCTACTACGAGGCCGACAACCCGGCCGTCGTGATGAACGGCACGTGGGTCGACGAGGCCGAGAGCGCGGCAGGCCAGGACTTCCTGCGCTACACGGCGACCAGGCAGGGGCAGCAGATCGTCCGCGAGTCGGGGTACCGCGACCTCAACGGCGCGCTCGATCCGCTCGTGGCGCAGGTCGGCACGCTCGCGACCGACCAGACCGGAGCGCTGCCCTTCCCGAGCGCACGCATCATCCGTGCATCGCACGAGGCGTTCCCCGAGGTGCGCAAGCGCGCCGAGGTGCTGTTCCTCGTCGACGTCTCCGGCTCGATGGAGGAGCCGATCGCCGGGGGCAAGACCAAGCTCGCCGCAGCGAAGGATGCGATCACCCAGGCGCTCGGCCACTTCACGCCGGGCGACAACGTCGGCCTCGCCGCCTTCTCTGCTGACGACGACGGCGCCATCACCCCAGGACTCGTGAGCCCCGTGGCCGACATCGGCACTGAGCGCGCGGGCTTCCTGAAGGCCCTTGGAGCCCTGAAGCCCGTCGAGTTCACGCCCCTCTACTCGGCCGTCGACACCTTCGTGCATGAGCGCTCGGAAGACTGGCACGCCGATCGCATCAACGCCATCGTGCTACTGAGCGACGGGAAGAACGAGACCCTGTATCCGACGATCTCCGCCGACCAGATGCTGGGCGGCCTCAAGGGCCACCACGACCACAACCCGGTGCTCGTCTTCACGCTCGCCTATGGCGCCGACGCCGACGTCGCGACGCTGCAGTCGATCTCCAGCGCGACCGGCGCCCACTACTACGACGCCACCGACCCGACCAAGGTCGGGGACGTCCTGGGCGACCTCGTCACGAGCTTCTGAGACCCGACCGCTTCAGTCCCGGCGCCGCGCATGGAGCGCCAGGTGGTGCGGCGGAGTCCGTGAGAACGGCGAATGCCGCGCAGCCAGGGGCTGCGCGGCATCCGTCATCGTGGGCGAGTCGTCGGGGGACCTCAGGGGCCGACTCGCACCGTGACCGACTGGGCGGCGGTGTTGCCGCTCGCGTCGGTGGCCTCGTAGGTGAAGGTGTACTCCGCGCCGATGCGAGCGACGACCTGGAACTCGGTGTCGGAGACGACACGGACCTCGGCCTTGTGGCCCGCGGCCTGCGCGTCCACCAGCTCGACCGTGACCGGGCCGCCCGAGTCATCCGTCGCCTGGACGTCGACCGTGACGGTGCGCCACTTGTTGTTCGGCGGGAAGATCCGATCGGGCGTCGCCGTGAGCACGAGCTTGGGAGCGGTCGTGTCGGGCGGCGTCAGGTCGAGGCCGATGAGCACGGGGTCGTGGTCACTGGACCGGAAGGGGTCGGGCGCGAACAGCGCGTCCTGGGCCGGCTTCTTGAACGTCATGTCGTAGTCGAGCAGGCTCGGCTCGTCGGAGTTGATGTTCCAGTGCTCGGCCTTCGTGACCTCATCGGCGATGCCGCTGCCGGCGAGCGCGTAGTCGAGGTAGCCCAGCTGGCCGTCGAAGACGTACGAGTAGGCGAACTCGCCCTGGTCGCGCAGGGTGAGGTCGGTGTAGCCCGCGCCCGTGATGACCTGGATCGGGTCCTCCTTGTCGTACGAGTTCAGGTCGCCGATGATCAGGTCGCGGCCCGGCTCGGCGCCGGTCGGTCCCGTGGCCAGCCAGTCGACGAGGGCTTCAGCCGCCGCCGTGCGGACGCCGTTGCAGTTGCCCTGCCCGTCGGGGTCGGTGGGGTCGCCGACCGCGTCGCAGTCGGAGCCCTTCGACTTCAGGTGATTGACGACGACGGTCACGTCGCCGCCGGTCTCGAGGTCACGGTACGTCTGCGCGAGCGCCGGGCGGTTGAAGTCGTCGAGGAAGCGGGGGTCCACGCTCGTGTCCAGGATCGCGAATCCACCCACGGGCTCGACCTCGGCGGGCTTGTAGATGAAGGCCGTCGTGATCGCGTCGGTGCCCACCACGCCGGTGTCGATGGCGTCGTAGGTGCCGGCGCCCATCACCTCGTTGAGCGCGTCGACGAGGGTGTTCACCGCGGTGCCGCCGTTGTTCTCGATCTCGATGAGCCCCACGACATCGGCGTCGAGCTGCGAGATCGCACTGACGATCTTCGCCTCCTGCCGCTCGAACTCCTCGGCGGTGTTCGCGCCGCGATCGTCGAGCGTCGTGAAGTAGTTGAGCACGTTGAAGCTGGCCACCGTGGTGGTGCCACCCACCTCGGGCACCGCGGGGCGCGGGTTCACCGACGTGAAGTCGGCGCCCTCGGTGGGCTGCACGCCCCACGTGTCGAAGCGGTAGTCGAGCACGCCCGTGGCATTGGCGACGAGGTCGCCACCGCGGAACGTGTTCGCGAGCGTGAAGACCTCACCGTTCGGGTGGATGGCGGGGTCGGGGTTCTCCTGGCTGCGGCCGTCGTCGAGGGTGATCGTGTCGCGGGCGTTGGCCTCGGCGAGCGCGATCGCCTCGGGCGAGCCGGCGTCGTAGACGGCGGTCGGCTGCATGTGGCGCTCGGTGCCGAGCGTGACCGTTCCGAAGCGCCCGAACTCGAAGTACTCCTCGATCTTCAGCGACTGCGGGAGCGTGACCCGCATGCCCTCGAGGGCCTCGTAGCCCGCTGGGTCGGCGGGGAGCGTGATCTGGGCGGCCGGGGGCAGCTCGCCGCCGGTGGCGCAGACCGCGGCGCCCGTGGCCGTGACCTCGGTCATGCCGAAGAACTCGCTGACCTTGCCCACGACGTGGACCTGGTCGCCGAGGGCGACGTCGAGGCCGCCGGAGGCGAAGACGAAGATGCCGTCGGAGGTCGCGGCGTTGCCGTCTCCCGCGTCCTGCAGGTAGTACCCGTCGAATCCGCCGGTCTGGAAGTCGCCGACGACGGTGCCCTCGAGCTCGACCGTCGAGCCGACCGCGGGAGAGACATCCGTGGCGCCCTGCACCGACCCGATCGTCACGGTCGGCGCCTCGCAGTTCGCACCGCCGGGGGGCTCGGGGTCGTTGCCGGTCGAGTTCGCCGCACCCGGCGTGTTCAGCGCCTCGCCCTCGATGAGGGTGCCGGTGTTACCCGGGATGCCGGCCTTGTCGAAGTCGTTTCGCACCCAGTCGGCCGACGTGTCGGTGTCGGCGCCGTCGGGGATGCGGGAGGCGCCGCCGGGCGCGAATGCGAGCCCGTCGTAGGCGACCCCGAGGGTGACGCCACCGTAGGTACGGTCGCCGGCGCCGCCGTCGTTGACCGCGACGGCGTCGACGAGGGTGACGCCGTCGGGCAGTTCGAGCGTGCCGTCGTCGTTCGCGTCGAGGTCGTTGCCGAGCGCTCCGGCGAAGCCCTGCACGAGCAGGAGCGAGACGGTGCCGTTCTCGAGCGCGTTGGCCGGGAGCGTGGCCAGCGCCCGCCCGTCGGCGTCGGGTGCGCCGAACGAGATGACCTCGTCGACGGTGCCGGGTGCGGTGGGCGCGCCGGCCGCGAAGTCGCCCTCGATCTCGAGGACGCGGAGACCACTGAGGTCGGTGCCGGGCTCGGCGAGGAGTTCGACGTACTCGACGTCGTCGCCGGCGGTGCTCGCCGAGAACTCGTTGATGACCGGGGCCGCGGGCTCCACGTCGCCGCAGTCGGTCGTGTGCGATCCGAGCCCGTCGAACGTGTCGACGGGGAATCCGGCCCACTGCGTGGCGGGGTCGAACGCGTCGGTCGTGTTCGTGTCGCCGACGCAGACGGATGCGAGGCGGCGCAACGTGTTGTCCTGGGTGGAGGCCTGGCCGGAGCCCCACTCGGTGCCCGGGTCGGAGCCGACCTGGCCGAACGAGTCGACGACCGCGTCGCCGTGTCGGAGCACGAGGGCGTCGTCGCCGTTGAACCAGTTGCCGGAGACGGTCTGGTCGGAGAACGCGAGCAGCGGCGCGCCCGCCAGCGCGTTGACGACGACGTGCACATCGCCCGCGGCGACGGTGCCCGTGAGCGGCACCGAGAGCGTCGACGTGGCGCTGCCGTTGAAGTACATGGCCACCGAGTAGGTCGAGAGGTCGACCGCGGCATCCGTCGGATTCGCGATCTCGAACGCCTTGTTGTTGGAGCTGCCCTCGACGACCTCGCTGATGAGCAGGTCGGTCGCGGGTTCCGCCGCGAGCGCTGGAGTCGCGGACACCCCGACCGCCAGCAACGATGCTGCGGCGACGGTGACGGCGACGCGTCGGACGGAGTGGATCATGGGAACTCCCTGCCTCACGGAAACGGAGCCCTCCCGGCCCCCGAACGGGGTCAGACTACGGGAGCGTTCCGACGCCGGGGAAGGCCCGAGCGCGTGAAGACTCGGTGAACCGCCCACATGTGCAGGATGCCGCGGCATCCGCGCTCACATGAGCAGCACGCTTGGCCCGCCGACGCCCGACACCGCCACGCGGCATCCACTCGGCTCGATCTACCGTCGCTGCTGCTCCGACCCCGACAGCCGCTGCGCGATGTAGATCGGGATGATCGACACGACCACGAGCACGACCGCGATCACCGACACCACCGGCGCCTGGTTCGGCCGGAACATGTTGTTCAGGATGAAGATCGGCAGGGTGGTCACGCCCGACCCCGCGGTGAACGTCGTGACGATGATCTCGTCGAACGAGAGCGCGAACGCGAGCAGCCCGCCCGCGAGCAGTGCCGACCGCAGCTGCGGGAAGGTCACCAGCCGGAACGTGGTCCACACCCCGGCGCCGAGGTCGGCCGAGGCCTCCTCGAGGTTCGTGCCCTGTCGGCGCAGGCGCGCGATCACGTTGTTGAAGACCGTGACGATGCAGAACGTGGCATGGGCGATCACGACCGTCCAGATCGAGAGCGGCACTCCCATGATCGTGCGGAAGAAGTTGTTCAGCGCGATACCGGTGATGATGCCGGGCAGCGCGATCGGCAGGATGATCAGCAGGCTGATCGCGTCGCGGCCGAAGAACGAGAACCGCTGCAGCGCGATCGAGATGAGCGTGCCGAGCACGAGCGAGATGATCGTCGCGACCACGGCGATCTGCACGCTCGTGGCCACCGCCTCCATGGCGCCGGCGCTCTGGAACGCGCGGCCCCACCACTCGAGCGTGAACCCGGGCGGCGGCCAGGTCAGCGAGGTCGACGTCGAGAACGAGTTCACGAGCACCACGAAGAGCGGCACGTACACGATGAGCAGGATCAGGCCGGTCACGACGCCGAGCGTCGTGCGGGAGAGTCGGGAGAGTCGCATCCGTCGCCCCTAGAGGTTGTCGAGGGCGCCGGTGCGCCGCACGAGGAAGAGGTAGCCGAAGATGATCACGATCGGGATGAGCGCGATCGCCGACGCGAGCGGCAGGTTGTTCGCCGCGCCCACGTTCGTGTAGACGAGGTTGCCGAGCATCTGGTTCGCGCCGCCCACGATGTTCACCGTGATGTAGTCGCCGAGCGACAGCGAGAAGCTGAAGATGGTGCCCGCGATGATGGCGGGCAGCACGAGCGGGAAGACCACCAGGCGAATGGTCGGCCACGTGCGGCCGCCGAGATCCGCGGATGCCTCGAGCAGCGAGTCGGGCACGCGCTCCAGTCCCGCATAGATGGGGAGGATCACGTACGGCAGCCAGAGGTACGACAGCGTGATGATCGTCGCCGGCAGGCCGTAGCCCGGCGTGTGCCCGCCGAACGGCGCCACCAGCCACTCGAGGATGCCGTCCTGCGACAGCACCGAGCGCCAGGCGTACGCCTTGACGAGGTACGACGCCCACAGCGGCGTGAGCACCGCGATGACGAGGATGCGCTGCATCCTGGGCGACGCGACCTTCGCCATGAAGAACGCGATCGGCAGCGCGAGGAGCACGTCGATCAGGGTGACTGCGAGGGCCACGCCGAGGGTGCGCAGGGTCACGGTCTGGTACAGCGATCCCGTGACCACGGTGATGATGTTGTCGAGCGTCCACGTCTGGCTGATCTCGCCGGTGAAGCTGTCGACCGACCAGAACGCGGTGACGAGCAGCAGGACGAGCGCCACGATGTAGACGATGCCGAGCCAGAACAGCGGCGCGCTGAGCAGCAGGGCCAGCCGCGTGCGCGGGTGGGTGCTCAGGAACACGGATGCCGCGCGCGCCGGCGTGC
>NZ_JBFUCL010000053.1:0-14579 GCF_056405255.1 Agromyces sp. P1_H4
ACGCGGAGCACCGCGAGCGCGAGCCGGGCGGCGATGGACTCCTCGGGCGCCTCGGCGGCTCGGAGCGCGCGGCGCAGCAGCGGCACGGCGCCGGTCGCGTCGCCCCGCCGCAAGCAGGCGGCGGCTTCGGCTTCCCCGAGCCGATCGCAGCGTTCCGCGAAGTCGATGGCCTGGGCGACGTCGACCACGCCGCGCCGCAGCTGAGCCAGCACATCGATGCCCTCGACGATCGCGGCGCCCAGGTCGTCGTCGTAGAGCTCGCACCGTTCGACGACCTCGCGCACCGCGCGTCTCGGCGCATCGAGGCAGTTCGCCGCAATGGCCCCGCGGATGACCCGGGCCAGGCCGGGGAGCCCGAGGTCGACGGCGTCGCCTTCCAGGGCGCAGAGCGCCTGCATGGTCGCCGTCGCCGAGGCAAGCGGAACGCGGAGCACCGCGAGCGCGAGCCGGGCGGCGATGGACTCCTCGGGCGCCTCGGCGGCTCGGAGCGCGCGGCGCAGCAGCGGCACGGCGCCGGTCGCGTCGCCCCGCCGCAAGCAGGCGGCGGCGGAGGCCAGCAGCTCGGATCCGCGGTCGAGCGTCGCGACGCGGATCGGCCCCCGCGAGGTGAGCGCGGCGCGGCGCGACCGAGTGCCGACGAGCGCCAGCCGTTCCCCGGCACGCGCACGCTCGACCGCGTCGCCGATCGCCGGGGTCCGCTGCCCCACGTGCGCCGGGACCCGTGCCGACCATCGTCCGGGGGAGCGCCCCGCCGCCGGCTCGGCCTCGAGCAGCTGCCCGAGCGACGGCCAGGCGCCGCCGTGCGCGAGCGCGTCTGCGGCATCCGTCATCGCCTGGTCCTCGAGGAGCACCCGCGCGGCGGCCTCCCCGGCCGCGACGCGTGCCGACGGGGACATCCGTGCGAGGAGGTGCCGTCGGAGCACCGGCGGCAGCGCACGCCGGCCGCCCTGCGCGCGGCCGTGCATGACCTCGCCGTCGTCGAGCGCGCGGATCAGGGCGGCGCCGTCCGTCTCGCCGAGCAGCCGAGAGCACCGGGCGAGGTCGAGGGAGGGCAGCCCGCTCGAGGCGGCGAGCGCGGCCTCCACGCGCGGCTGGAGCTCGGCGAGCACCCGTTCGAGCCACACCGCGGCGAAGTCGCCGCCGAGCGTCGCGGCCATCTCGCGATCGAGCGAGTCCGGATCGACGCGCTCGGCCACGCGCGCGAGCAGGCGGATCGGCTCGGCCCACCCCGCCGTCTCGGCCCGGAGGCGCGAGGCTGTCTCGAGCTCGATCCGCGGGCCGCCGTGCGCGCGCACCAGCGCGACCACCTCGTCGAGCCGGAAGGCGAGCTCGGGTGCGGTGACGAGCGCGTCGCCCTTGACCTCGAACGACGGCATGATGCGGGAGGCGACGACGACCCGCGGCACGCGGCCCTCGGCGAGGAAGCCCTCGAGCACCCGTTCCGATGCCGAGCCGATCAGGTGGTGGGCGTCGTCGATCGCCAGCGATGCGGGCCGGCCCCGCGTGGCCTCGGCCAGCATCCGGGCGGCGACCTCCGGCCGTTGCCAGTCGCGCCCGGCCGTGACGATGCGAGCGGATGCCCCGTCCTCGTCCAGTGCGTGACGCACGAGGGTCGACTTCCCCGCGCCCGTCGCGCCGACGACGAAGACGACCGGTGCCTGGAGCCGGGCGTGCAGGCGCASGCGCCGGACGCCCCCGGCTGACGACGCCGTCGACCCCCAACTGCACCCCATGACCCGTCACCCCAAGACGGTCGAACCCACCCGAACGCGCTCACGCTACGCTCGCCCCTGCCGCGCCGCATGAGGGTCAGCACGGATGGCACGCCCACCCCGCACCCCAATACGGGGGTGCAGCGAGGTACGATGCAGTGCCGCCGAAGCCCCTTCGGAGTAGCCGCCGCGGACGTCGCCGCCGCGGTTCGGACCACGCCCTCCGAGGTGATATCCTCGTACGGTTGCCGATTGCGGCACACGCCCCGATAGCTCAGTGGTAGAGCACTTCCATGGTAAGGAAGGGGTCGTCAGTTCAATCCTGACTCGGGGCTCTGGTTCTCTTCGGTTCGACCGACGAGGCCTACCCGGCGGGGTAGCTCAGGTGGTTAGAGCACACGGCTCATAATCGTGGTGTCGCGGGTTCGAGTCCCGCCCTCGCTACAACAGCAGAACTCCGCGATCGCGGGTTCGTTTCCCTCGGTCGTCGACGCGCTGTCGCTGCCGCGACACACTCACGTGTCGATCGAGACCATGTTGGCTTCGTCGTGTCGTTCACCGGCGGCCGGCTCGAGCGCGGTCAGGCGGGCGGCCTGGTCCGGGGTGAGTTCGACCTCGTCGGCTGCGGTGTTCTCCTCCACTCGCGCCACCCGGCGTGTGCCCGGGATCGGGGCGATGTCGTCGCCGCGCGTGAGGATCCACGCCAGTGCCGTCTGCGCGGGGGTCGCACCGATCTCCGCGCCGATCGCACGGACCTCGTCGACGAGGCGCAGGTTGCGGTCGAAGTTCTCGCCCACGAACCGCGGGTTGGTCTTCCGCCAGTCATCGTCGGGGATGTCGGCCGCGGAGCGGATCTGCCCGGTCAGGAGTCCATGGCCGAGGGGGGAGTAGGGGACGAAGCCGATGCCGAGCTCCCGGAGCAGGGGCAGGATCTCCGCTTCCACGTCGCGCGTCCACAGCGAGTACTCGGTCTGCAGCGCCGAGACCGGATGCACGGCGTGTGCCCGGCGAATGGTCCGTGCGGACGCCTCGGACAGGCCGAAGTGGAGCACCTTGCCCTCGGCGATCAGGTCGGCGACCGCGCCCGCGGTGTTCTCGATGGGCGTGTTCGGGTCCACGCGGTGCTGGTAGTAGAGGTCGATGTGGTCGGTGCCGAGGCGCCGCAGGGAGCCCTCGACGGCGGCCTTCACGTTCGCAGGTGCGCTGTCGATCACACCCGGTCCGCCGCCGGAGTGGGAGACGAGCCCGAACTTGGTGGCGACCTTCACCTGGTCGCGGCGGCCGCGGATGGCCTGGCCGAGGATCTCCTCGCTGAGGTACGGGCCGTACACTTCGGCGGTGTCGATGTGGGTGACACCCAAGTCGAGGGCGCGGTGGATGGTGCGGATGGACTCGTCGTGGTCGAGACCTCCACCCGTCGTGTAGGTGCCGGCCATCGTCATGGCGCCGAGGCCGATGCGGGAGACCTCGAGGCTTCCGAGGTGTGCGTTCTTCATGGTGATGTCCTTCTGTTCGTGTGTGGGTCAGGCCTGGTTCGAGTCAACGCGAGTCCGCTGGAGTGAGCGTGGCCCTACCCATGGGTGCCCCGGCAGGGACCCCATGCGCGCCCTGAGTCGGCGTAGCTTCGATGGCATGGACACCTCCGACGCGATCAGCGAGTTCCTCACCACGCGGCGCGCGAAGCTCACGCCGTCGCAGGTGGGGCTGCCCGACTTCGGCGGTCGACGCCGGGTTCCGGGGCTCCGTCGGGAAGAGGTCGCGCTGGTGGCCGGAATGAGCGCGGAGTACTACAAACGCCTCGAGCGGGGCAACGCGGCCGGGGTCTCCGAAGCCGTCATCGACGGCGTGAGCCGTGCCCTGCAACTCGACGACGCCGAACACGCCCATTTGTATGACCTGGTCCGCGCCGCCAATGCCGGGGCTCACCCGCAGCAACGAGCCCGGACCACCCGGAAGACGCAGCTCACGTCCGGCATGAGGCAGACCATCGACGCCATGTCGACGGTGCCGGTCTTCATACAGAACGGCCGTCTCGACGCCATCGCCACCAACCGGCTCGGGGCGGCCCTCTTCTCAGAGATGCTCGACGGCGTCCGACCGCCGGCCAACGCCGCCCGATTCATCTTCCTCGAACCGCGCGCCCAGGTCTTCTACCGGGAATGGGACGCGCAGACCCGCCAGATCGTGGCCGTCCTTCGCGCCGAAGCCGGCCGTTCGCCATACGACCGTCAGCTGACCGACCTCGTCGGCGAACTCTCCACCCGCAGCGACCTGTTCCGAAAGCTCTGGGGAGCTCACGACGTCCGCGAACACCGCACCGGCCTCAAGCTCGTCCACCATCCGCTCGTCGGCGACCTCGACCTCACCTTCCAGGCGATGGACCTCGCGTCCGACCGGGGACTCCAGATGGTCGTCTTCTCCGCCGAACCAGGTTCGCCGACCCACGAACGCCTCCAACTCCTCGCCAACGTGGCCGAGACCGCCGTTCGGTGACCGTCCGTCCGCCTCGCGACATCCCCCGGCCGCTCGGCCTTTACGGTGGGGGCCGAATGACGGCAGGCTGGCGCCATGCGCAAAGTGATCTACGGCATGAACGTGACGCTGGACGGCTACGTCGCCGCGGCCGGCGACGACATCGGCTGGGGCGCGCCGAGCGACGAGCTGTTCCAGTGGTGGCTCGACCAGGAGGTGGCGATCGGGCTGTTGATGTACGGACGCAAGCTGTGGGAGACGATGAGTTCCCACTGGCCGACCGGCGACCAGCAGCCCGACGCCACCCCTGCGCAGATCGAGTTCGCGCGGAACTGGCGGGACACACCCAAGCTGGTGTTCTCCTCGACGATCGATCGGGTCGACTGGAACGCCCGCCTCGTCAAGGGCGACGCGGTCGCCGAGATCACCCGCCTGAAGGCCGGGGACGGCGAGCCGATGCGGGTCGGCGGTGCCACGCTCGCCGCGGCGGCGATGCGGGCCGGGCTGGTCGACGAATACACGATCGTGACCCATCCGGTCCTCGTGGGGGGCGGCAGGCCGTTCTTCACCACGCTGGACAGCTGGGTGAACCTGAACCTCCTGGAAACGCGAACGTTTCCCGGCGGGGCGGTGATGAACCGGTACGAGACGAGGCGCTGACACGCACTGCGGATGCCGGGGCACAGCGGCCGCGAGAGCGGAGTGCCCCGCCTGCCTCAGCAGACGGGGCACTCGCGCCCTCACGTGCTCGCGCTCACCCGGCGCGGCGCGTGTCCCACGGCTTGGTCGCCTGCGGTCCCTTCGGCAGCGGCCAGCTCACCTTCACGCCCGTGTTCAGCTTCAGCGCGTTCGCGATGGTGAAGAACGTGTCGGTCTGGTCGGTGAGGCCCAGGACGCCGATCGCACTCGGGCCGTAGGCCGCGATGCGCAGCTGCGAACCGGTGTGCTGCTGCGAGCCTCCCTCGGCCGACGTGCCGTAGGAGATCCGCAGCGGAGCCTGCTCGACCGTCGTGAGCGTCGTGCCGAGACCGGGCGTGGGGCCGTCGACGATCTGCGAGGAGTGCGCGTGGTCGGCCGTGACGATCACCAGGGTGTTCTTGTCGGCCTTGGCGAACGCGAGCGCCGCCTGCACCGCCTCGTCGAAGTCCTGCGTCTCGCCGATCTGTCCGCAGGCGTCGGCGGCGTGGTCGCGCTTGTCGATGGAGGCGCCCTCGACCTGCAGGAAGAAGCCCTTCTTGGCCTTCTTGTCGTTGAGGAGCTGGATCGACTTCTCGGTCATCGCCTTCAGCGTGACACCGGATGCCCCGAGGTAGTCGGGGTTCGGCTGGCACTCCACGCCCGTGGCCGCGCCCGAGCCGCCGACGGTGGCCACGTTCGGGGCGAAGCGGGTGGGGAGGTTGCCGCCCGCGAACAGCCCCAGCACCGGGGCATCCTGATTCGCCTTCGACAGCCCCGCGAGGCCGGCGCCGTCAGTGACGACCTCGTAGCCGCGGTCCTCGGCCTGGTCGAGCAGGGACATGCCCGCCCATTCACCGGCCTTGGCGGTCTGCGCGAACGTCGCCGCGCCGCCGCCGAGTGTCACGTCGGGGCGCGTGTCGAGCAGCTGCTCCGAGATCGAGCCGGCGCCGCCGTTCGCCAGGGCGTCCGCACCGCAGCTGGGGCTGTCGGGTCCGTAGCAGCTGCGGGCCGCCACGTGCGCGACCTGCACGGCGGGCGTCGCGTCCTGGATCTCCGAGGTGGTCACGTCGCCCGTGCGCAGGCCGTTCGCCTTCGCGAGCTCGAGCAGCGTCTTCTGCGCGGTGCCGTGGATGTCGACCGAGACCGCGTTGTCGTACGTCTTCGTGCCGGTCGCCCAGCCGGTGCCGGTCGACGCGGAGTCGGGCGTGTAGTCGGGCTTGCCCGCGAGCGGGTCGCCGTCCTTGTAGAGCGAGTAGGTGGTGTACTGGCCGGTCACGGGCAGGGCGTCGATGCCCGGGAGCTCGCCGCCGGCGCCGTAGAGGTAGTCGCGGGCGATCGTGATCTCGCTGTCCCCCATGCCGTCGCCGATGAGGAGGATGACGTTGCGTGCGGGAGTGGGCAGCAGCGAGCGGGCGAGCGCGGCAGCGTCGCCGAAGCCCGACGCGCTGTGGCGGATGGCGCCGCCGGGCTGGTCGGGCGACGGCTCCGGCGCGGCGGTCGCGGAGAGGCTCGACGCGGCGACGATCGCGCCGGCGCCGAGGAGCGCGGCAGCGGCCGACGCGGCCCGCAGCTTGGTGACACGGAAGGGCATTCGGTTCCTCCTGGGAGTGGGGTTGATGGCCGGAAGGCCGGTCGATCGGGCGACCGCAGCCAGCGCACCAGCCCCGGTCGTCCGCAGCGTGAATACCGGACGAAGGCGTGGTGAACTCGCCGCGCCGCACCGGATGAATCGATTCGATGATTCCTTGACAGACCCGGAAACCGCGGCATAGCGTGGAGGGTGGAAAGCGTATTCCTCAGCAAGTCCTCGACGGCGAGCGACGGTCGGCACGACCCGCATGACGGGCGATCGACCATGCCGGGAACGCGCTGGGCACGGAAGCCTCGTCAGACCCTTTCAACGAAGAAGGCAGGCATGGTCTCGTCCATCTCACCACGCAGTTCGGCGCGCTCACCGCGCGGTCGCGCTCTCGAATCACCCACCCCTTCGCGCGTCTCCCGCTGGTCGCGCCCGCTCGTGGCCGTCGCGACGGCCGCGGCCCTGGTCGCCGGCGGCGCCCTGCTCCCAGGAGCCGCGGGCGCCGCGACCGCTGCGCCGAAATCCGACCTCCGTCCCGTCGAATACCTCACCCGGGGGCTGGTCGGCGCCCAGACAGCCGGAGGGATCTTCCTCAGCTGGCGCTTCCTCGGCGACGAACCCGACGGCCTGTCGTGGAACGTCTACCGCAAGGACGGTGACGCCGAATTCGCGAAGATCACCACCATCGCGCCGCGCGACGTGCAGCCCGAGAGCGACTACGACACGAACCCCGGGGTCGTGAAGGAGGACGTCACCCCGTCGAACTACACCGACCCCGACGGCGCGCTCACGTCCGTCTACGAGGTCGCCCCCGTGGTCGACGGCGTCGAGGGCGCACGGCAGGGCATGAGCGTGCCCATGCTCTCGGCGCTCCCGGGCGGGTCGGGCCAGGCCGATCGCGGTGCGGTGCACTACATCCCGCTGAAGCCCGCGCCGGCGCCCGTGCCGCTCGCGCACTTCACCTACCGCGGCTCCGGCAATCGGTTCGGCGGCCCGAACGTCAACCTGAACGCCGCCGGCATGGTCATCCCCGGCACCGGCGGCCAGAACTGGTACGTCGTCGACATGGACCTGCTCAAGGGTTTCCGCGTGGCGTACGAGGAGCAGGCGACGGTGACGCAGGAGCAGCTCGACGGGTGGGTCGCCGCGCTCAACGCGCACAACACCACCCCGAACGCGCTCGGCGTGGCGACCTACGCCGCTCCCCGGCCCCTGACGAACGCCCTCGTCGACGGCAAGGTCACGAAGGCGCTCTACGACGAGCTCGAGGGCGAGTTCATCGCCTACGTCGAGAACCTCGACTCGGGCACCTCGCTTCCCTACGCCGAGACGGCGACGGGCGCCATCGAGACGTCGCAGAGCGGCGCATACTCGACTCACGACATGACCGTGGGCGACTTCGACGGCGACGGCGAGTACGAGATCGTCGTGAAGTGGCGGAGCACCCAGGTCGACCCGATGTACTCCGAGCCGATCTTCGGCGGCGCGAACACCACGACGGCGCCCGAGTACATCGACGTGTACAAGCAGGACGGCACCCTGCTGTTCCGCGTGGACATGGGCTACAACGTGCGGGCGGCCAACGACCACGAGACCACCCTGTTCGCCGAGGACTTCGACGGCGACGGCAAGTCCGAGCTCATGCTGAAGACCGCACTGGGCACGCGCATCGGCAACTGGGACGAGGCCTCGCAGTCCGTCGTCTACCCCGACTCGGGCGTCGTCGGCGGCGAGGACGGCGTGAACTCCACGACCGAGAAGTTCAAGGAGTACTTCGCCACCGGCGACGAGCAGGCGCTCGACACCTACTGGTCGCTCCTCAACAGCTTCAGCATCTCGTACCGGAGCCCGACGGCGGGGGGCGGGAACGACGGACCCAACGATCCGAACATCAAGCGATGGATCAAGACGTACCACGTCGGCCCGATCGGCCCCGCGAAGGACGACCAGGAGTTCTTCTCCGCGTTCGAGTGGAACGCCGACGCCGGGCAGGGCGAGCTCGTCGACAGCGAGACCTACCCGTTCCCCTACCGGGCGAGCGTCGACGGCGAGAACTGGGCGATGACCCCGGCCACCCAGCGCGGCAACTACTCGTACCTGGCGTTCCCGGGCCCCGGCGCGGGCACGTCGGCGAACGACTACAAGGCGCAGATCATGGCCGAGAGCGAGGCGTACTGGCTGCAGCATCCGTGGAAGGCCGCTTCGTTCGGTGACGCGCAGGGCAACCGCGCCAACCGCTACGTGGGCGTCGTCGCGGCGCTCGACGGCGTGAACAAGTACGCCGTGTCGCAACGCGGCTACTACCACCGCACCACGCTCGCCGCCTTCAACCTCGTCGACGGACAGGTGAACCTGCAGGCGAGCTTCGACTCGGCCGACCCGCAGTACTGGTCGCTGGGCGGCAGCGCCTACGACTACCAGAACCGCGGCAACCACTTCACCACCTCGGCCGACCTCGACGGCGACGGCTGGGACGAGGTGGTGCTGAAGGCGATGGTGCTCGGCCTGAACGCCGACAAGACCAAGATCCTGCCGAAGGTGCTGAACGGCGACGTCATGCCCACGATCGAGGGGCAGGACGGCGTCCCGCCGGTCCCCGGCGCGTTCCAGTTCGCGACCGACGAGGTGCGGAACAACCCCGAGAACGTGTGGGCTCCGCTCCGGCACGGCGACCGCAGCGCACTGCTGCCCGTCGACAAGGAGAACCACATCAGGGAGTGGTCGGGCATGGAGGAGCACCTCCTCGACGACCTGCGCACCGGCGTGCACACGGGCTGGCTCCCGGGTCCCGCCGGCTACGACCCGATGAAGGGCAAGCGGCTCGACGAGCACGGCGACGTCGTGGTCGAGAACTCGCTGATCTATGGCGTGTACGCGGCGAGCGACGACGAGGGCAGCGTGGCGGGCAACTACTCCAACCGCTGGCCCGGCGCTCAGGCCGGTTCGGCGGGTGCCACGAACGAGGTGCGCAGCATGGTCACGGGCGAGATCCTGACGACCACGGCGAGCCCTCGGGGCATCGCGCAGGGCCAGAACGCGATCTGGTTCGGGGGCGGCCTGACGCACATGGCGGTCAACGGCTCGACGGTCAACCGCATCGACGACCTGACGTTCGCGGCGTCCTCGTACCTCGCGACCGGCCTGACGTCGACCGGCAACAAGAGCACGCCGACCCTCAAGGCCGACCTGCTCGGCGACTGGCGCGAGGAGCTCGTGCTGCGGGCGAGCGGCAACCGCCTCGGCATCGTCACGTCGCTGGCACCGACCGAGTACGGCATCCGCACGCTCATGCACGACCCGATGTACCGCAACGGCGTGGCCAACAAGAACACCGGCTACGACCAGGTCGGGTTCGCGAGCTTCTACCTCGGCGATGAGGCGGAGCTGCCCGCGATGCGGACCGACATCGCCGTGCCGGCCGCACCTGACACGACGGCTCCGGATGTCTCGGTGAAGCCCGACTCGAAGGGGAAGGACGGGGTCTACACCAAGGTCTCGTTCACGATCTTCGACGCGGGCAAGATCGACCGGGTCACGGTGAACGGCGTGGAGCAGGTCCTGGCCGACCGCACCCACGCCAACGTGAACAACCTCAGGCCCGGCACCCACGGCGCTCGGCTCGGTGCCAACGAGCTGCAGGTGTTCGACGTCGCGGGCAACGTCACCACGGTGACGTTCACGCTGGTCGAGTGACGGCAGTGCTCCGGGCACTGACGCGCTCGGGGTGAAGCGGGGAGGGGTCGGTCCGCATGGGCCGGCCCTTCCGGCCGTCCCGCGGCATCCCACCGCCTCACAGCCCGACGGTCTACCCTGAAGCGTGACTTCCAGCGATGCTCCGGTCGAGGTCGAGGCTCCTGACGAGCCCGCCGCGATCACGTTCGCCGACCTCGGCCTCGACGGGCCGGTGCTCAAGGCGCTCGACGATGTGGGCTACGAGACCCCGTCGGCGATCCAGGCGGCGACCATTCCCACCCTGCTCGCGGGCCGCGACGTCGTCGGCCTCGCGCAGACCGGCACGGGCAAGACGGCGGCGTTCGCGCTGCCGATCCTGGCGCGCCTCGACCTGCACCAGAAGACCCCGCAGGCGCTCGTGCTGGCGCCCACCCGCGAGCTCGCCCTGCAGGTCTGCGAGGCGTTCGAGCGCTACGCGGCGCACCTCAAGGGCGTGCACATCCTCCCGGTCTACGGCGGCCAGGGGTACGGGGTGCAGCTCTCGGCGCTGCGACGCGGCGTGCACATCATCGTCGGCACGCCGGGCCGCATCATGGACCACCTCGACAAGCGCACCCTCGACCTGTCGGAGCTCAAGTACCTCGTGCTCGATGAAGCCGACGAGATGCTCAAGATGGGCTTCGCCGAGGACGTCGAGACGATCCTCGCCGACACCCCAGACGACAAGCAGGTCGCGTTGTTCTCCGCGACCATGCCCGCCGCGATCCGGCGTATGTCGAAGCAGTACCTGCACGACCCCGAGGAGATCACGGTCAAGACCAAGACCCAGACCTCGGCGAACATCACGCAGCGCTACCTCGTCGTGTCGTACCAGCAGAAGATCGACGCCCTCACGCGCATCCTCGAGGTCGAGAACTTCGAGGGCATGATCGTGTTCGTGCGCACGAAGAGCGTCACCGAGGAGCTCGCCGAGAAGCTGCGGGCCCGCGGCTACTCGGCCGCGGCGATCAACGGCGACATCGCCCAGGTGCAGCGCGAGCGCACGGTGAACCAGTTGAAGTCGGGAAAGCTCGACATCCTGGTGGCGACGGATGTCGCGGCGCGCGGCCTCGACGTCGAGCGCATCAGCCACGTGGTGAACTTCGACATCCCGAGCGACAGCGAGCCCTACGTGCACCGCATCGGCCGCACCGGCCGCGCGGGCCGCACCGGCGACGCGATCAGCTTCGTGACCCCGCGCGAACGCGGCCTGCTCACCCGCATCGAGAAGGCGACCAAGCAGCCCATCACGCAGATGCAGCTGCCGAGCGTCGACGACGTCAACGTCACCCGCCTGGCCCGCTTCGACGACCGCATCCGCGCGGCACTCGGCCAGGCCGAGCGCATCGACGGGTTCCGCGACATCATCGCCCACTACGTGCGCAACCACGACGTGCCCGAGGCGGATGTCGCGGCAGCGCTCGCCGTGGTCGCGCAGGGCGATTCGCCGCTGCTGCTCGAGCCCGAGCCCGTGCGCCCGCCGCAGCGGTTCGACCGCGACGACCGCGACCGCCCCGGACGCGGCGAGCGCGGCGACGGCCGTGGCGCCGAGCGGTACCGCGGCGAGGGCGACCGCCCCGAGCGGCGACCGCGTCCCGGCGCGAAGCCGATGACCACGTACCGCATCGCCGTGGGCCGGCGTCACAAGGTCGAGCCGCGCCAGATCGTCGGGGCGCTCGCGAACGAGGGCGGCCTGCAGCGCGACGACTTCGGCGCCATCCAGATCCGGCCCGAGTTCTCGCTCGTCGAGCTTCCCGCCGACCTGTCGCCCGACACCCTCGACCGGCTCACGGGCACGCGCATCTCGGGACGGCTCATCGAGCTGCGACCCGACACCGGCGGGCCCCGCCGTCGCGACGACCGTGGCGATCGCGGAGACCGAAGCAGCCGCCCGCGTCGCGACACCCGCGACCCGCGTCCGCGCTGGGACGACCGCGAGAGCCGCGAACGCAGCGCAGGCGGTGACGCGTCATCCGAGCACGGCGGTGACGATGCACCCGCCCGCAAGCCGCGGCACAAGACGGCCGGGGCCGCCACGACCGACTGACGCGGATGCCGCGGCGGTCCGCCGCGGCATCCGTCGATCGACGTCTCAGCGGAGCGCCCGAACGGCCCCCCGCACGATCGTGACGGCGCCCACGGCGGCCAGCACCCACGGGCCGGCGATGAGGATCGGGTCGATCCAGGTGTGCGACCGGTCGACGCGGGTGACGCCGAACCTCGAGCGCACGCCGTGCCGGCGGAACTCGCTCAGCACGCCCGTCTCGGTGATCGGGTTGTCGGGGCGCAGCGACGCGAACGACCGCACGTGGGCGCCGACGGAGTCGACGCGGTCGCCGAGAATGAGCAGCAGCCAATGCGCGGCGCGTCCCTCGCTGTACCGGTCGTAGGCGTACCGGCGGATCGCGCCCGATACGCCGTGCAGCGGCTGCGCGGTGCCGAAGACGGGGGTCAACTGCTGGTGCTCGATGGAGCGCTCGCGGCTGCCGTGCTCGGGCTGGCGGTCGGGGAAGGTCCAGTGCGCACCGGTACCGTCGGGGTCGTGCCACTCGCGCGGCACGGCCGGGCGGTCGGCGGGGTCGAGGTCGGCGCCCCATCCGGCGATGCGGGCGCGCAGGGCTTCGCGGTCGACGTGGTAGTCGTGCTGGGTCGGCGTGTACGGCATGGTGATCTCCTCCTCAGGCGGCGCTCGGCACGATGATCGGCTTGATGCAGTCATCGAGCTTGGCCGAGAACATGTGGTACCCCTCGGCGATGTGCTCGAGTGGGATGCGGTGGGTGACGATGTCGCTCGGCTTCAGGTAGCCGTTGCGGATGTGCTCGAGCAGCCGTGGCCACTGCCGCTTGACGGGGCACTGGTTCATCCGGAGCGTGAGCCCCTTGTTCATGGCATCGCCGAACTTCACGGCGCTGAACATGGGTCCGTAGGCGCCCATGACCGAGACGGTGGCGCCCTTGCGCACGGAGTCGATCGCCCAGTTGAGCGCGATGGGGGAGCCGCCCTGGAGCCTGAGCTTGGCCGACGTGACGTGCTGGGTGAAGTTGCCGTCGGCCTCCGCGCCCACGGCGTCGATCCCGACATCCGCGCCCAGGCCATCGGTGAGCTTCTTCAGGTGCACGACCACGTCGTCGACCTCGGCGAAGTTCACCGTCTCGGCGTCCGCGAAGTCCCGGGCCTTCGCGAGCCGGTACTCGAGGTGGTCGACCACGATCACGCGCCCGGCGCCCATGAGCCACGACGACTTCGCCGCGAAGAGGCCGACGGGGCCCGCGCCGAAGACCACGACGGTGTCGCCCTCCTCGATGTCGCCGAGCTGCGCGCCGAAGTACCCCGTCGACAGGGCGTCGGTCATGAGCAGCGCGTCCTCCTCGTCGAGCCAGTCGGGGATCACGCCGGGGCCGACGTCGGCGAACGGCACGCGCACGTACTCGGACTGCGCGCCGTCGTAGCCGCCGCAGGTGTGCGAGTAGCCGTAGATGCCGCCCACCGCGGTCGCGTTCGGGTTGACGTTGTGGCAGTTCGAGTAGAGGCCGCGCGAACAGAAGTAGCACGACCCGCAGTAGATGTTGAACGGCACCATCACCCGGTCGCCCGCCGTGAGCCGCTCGACGGACGACCCGACCTCGACGACCTCGCCCACGAACTCGTGCCCGAACGTGTGGCCCACCCTCGTGTCGGGCATCATGCCGTGGTACAGGTGCAGGTCGGATCCGCAGATCGCCGCAAGTCGCACGCGCACGATCGCATCGTTCGGATGCTCGATCCTGGGGATGTCCTTCTCCTCGACGCGCACCTTGTACGGTCCGCGGTACACCATGGCCTTCATGGGTTCCTGCTCCTCGTGATCGGTCGCGCACCCAGGCCGGCCACGAAACCATCCGCCGTTCGGCGAGGCAAGGGGGTTGCGCGTGGGTCGGTCGGCGGATGCCGCAGGGCGTCGCCGAGGCACGGCCGCATCCCTGCCCGTGTGTGCGAGGCATCCTCACACCGCCTATCCTCGATACGGATCGTGCGCCCCATTCGGGGGTGCCGGCGGAGCGAGCAGGCGGAGGTGGCGACGGCGATGTCCGAGCACGACGAGTCCGCGGGCCGGTCCGGGCGACGCCGGGGACGCCACGCCGCACCGGCCGACTCGACCCCAGCGGTCGGCGGCCTGACGTCGGCGCTGGGAGCAGGGTTCGCACGCGCTGCCACGTGGGTGGGGCCGCGGCGCGCCACGGCGGTCGCATGGGTCTCGAAGCGGCGACTGCCCGTGTTCGTGGTCGCGGCCACGTTCGCGACGGTGGCGATGCTCGGTGGCACCATAGCCGTGCTGCAGTCCACCGCGCCGCCGCACCAGGCCGACGACGCCGCCCCGGCTGTCGGCACCGTTCGGCCGACCTCCACCGAGCGCGGGGAGCCCGGCACGTTCGGCCCGATCCTCCCG
>NZ_JBFUCL010000054.1:0-14537 GCF_056405255.1 Agromyces sp. P1_H4
GTGCGGTGCGATGCGAAGGCATGCACCGCACCGGCTCGGAGCGTACTACTCGGTCGGCTTCAGCTTCGACAGGATGAGCGCCGCCTGCGGACCCGTCGGCTGCGGGTTCACGTAGGGGTCCTCGCTCGTCGGGAAGCCCGTGTAGTTCACCGTGGAGTACTGCGCCACGGCCGGACGCGACCAGATGATGATGCCGGGCACGTCCTCGACGAACCGCTGCTCGATGACGTCGAGGGCCGCCTGGCGGTCCTCATCGCTCGTCGCCGACTTGTACGTGGCGAGCGCCTGGGTGACCTCGTCGTTCTGGTAGCGGCCGAAGTTCCAGTTGGCCGTCTCACCGAGCGGCACGTAGGAGGCGCCGTCCATGATGTTCGAGTACATGTTCCACGGGGTGGTGCCGCCATCGGTCCAGTGCAGCGACGCCTGGAAGTTGCCGAACGGGATGGTGTCGTTGAACCACGTGTCCTGCACGATCGGCTCGACGGTGGCCTCGGCGCCGATCGACTCCGCACCCTCGGCGATGATGCCGAGCGCGTCGAGGTAGTCGGTCCAGCCGCTCGGGTTCGTGAGCGTGAAGGTCACGGGCTCGCCGTCGGGGTCGATGAGCTTCTCGCCCTCGTAGGTGTACCCGGCATCCGTCAGCACCTTCTTCGCACCGTCGACGTCGACCGAGAGCTCCTGGCCTTGGTACTCGTCGGAGATGAACGCGTCGCCCGAGGGCTGCGGCAGTCCGGTCACGCTCGTGATCTCGGGCCACACGCCGTACCCGGCGGTCTCGGAGATGTCACCGCGGTCGACGACCATGTTCAGCGCCTGCCGGAACGCCACGTTGTTGAACGGCTTCGTCTCGGTGTTGAGGTAGAGCACGTCGACGCCGAAGCCGCCGCCCGCGACCTGCGCGTAGTGGTCGGGGTTCTTGGCGATGAACGTGGACTCGTAGTCGGGGATGAACGTCCATCCCCACTGCGCGTCACCGGTCGTGAGGGCCGTGGTGAGGCCGGCGTTGTCGTTGAACGCGTCGTAGCGCAGCTGGCCGACCGTGGGCTTGCCGCCCCAGTAGTCTTCGTTCGGCACGAGCGTCACGGCCTGCGGGGTGAACGTCTTGAGCGTGTAGGGACCGGTGCCGATCATCTCGTCGTCGGTCCAGTTCACGGCGTCCTGGTCGGCCCAGAGGTGCTCGGGCACGATGAGGAGCTTGTAGAGCTTCGCCCGGTTGACGAACTGGCCGGTGGTGAAGTCGACGGTGACCTGGTTGCCGTCGACGCTGATGTCGCCGTACTGGTCGGGGAAGTCGATGTTCAGCTCGGGGTTGTCCTTGCGGAGCTGGATCGAGAAGGCGATGTCCTCGGCGGTGAAGTCCTCGCCGTCCGACCACTTCACGCCGTCGCGAGCGGTGATGATCGCCTGGGTCGAGTCGTCGTTCCACTCCACCGACTCGGCGAGCCACGGGATGGGGTCCTGCGTCGGGTCGATGTCGTTGACCTGCATGAGCGACTCGTACACGGCGTACGCGTAGCCGAGCGACAGCGACGCGGAGCCCGTGGCGAGCGGGTTGTGGTTGGGCTGCTGCGGGCCGTTCGGCATGCCGACGGTGAGCACCTTGCCACCGGTGTCACCGTCCCCGCCGCTGCCTGCGCTGCACCCGGTGAAAGCCAAGCCGGCGGCGACCAGTAGGGCGCCTGTGGCGAGGATGCTCTTTCGCATTTCCATGCCTCCTTGCATTTCGTGTGTGGGTTGGTGCGTGGTTCTGTGGTGCTCAGCCCGAGATCGTGTGCGTGGTCTCGAGGCGGAGGTCTCGTGAGCTGCGCCCGGCGCGCAGGCGGTAGGCGCCGACGGGCAGCGTCCAGCCGGCGGCATCCGTCGACCAGGTCTCGAACGACCGGCGTGCGAGCGGGATGTCGACGGTGGCGGTGTCGCCCGCGGCGACGTCGACGACCGCGAAGCCGGCGAGCCAGCGCACGGGGYGCGACTCGTCGTCGTCGGCCGAGAGGTAGAGCTGCACGACCTCGCGGCCGTCGCGGGCGGCGACGTTCGCGATGGTCACGCGTGCGAGCGCGAGGTGGTCGGTGCTGCCGTCTTCGCCGGTTCCGGATGCCGCGTCGACGAGATCGAGCGAGCGGTACTCCCACTCGGCGTACCCGAGTCCGTAGCCGAACTCGCGGGCGGGCGTTCGGCCGAGGCGGTCCCAGCCGCGGTGGCCGACGTCGACCCCTTCGGCGTAGTCGATGAACCCGTCGACGGGGATGCCGTTCGGCACGGGCGCGTCCGCCTCGTCGGCGGGGAGCGTCCACGGCAGGCGTCCGCTCGGCTCGATGGCGCCGCTGAGCACGGCCGCGAGCGACCGGCCGGCCTCCTGGCCGGGCAGCCACCACCAGAGCACCGCGGCGACCTCGTCGAGCCACGGCAGCAGCACGGGCGCGCCGGCGTTCACGACCACGACGGTGCGGGGGTTGGCGGCGACCACGCGGCGCACGAGCTCGTTCTGGCGGGCGGGCAGCGCGAGGTTCGGGCGGTCCCAGCCCTCGGACTCGGTCTCGGGGTTCGTGCCCACGACGACGACCGCGAGGTCGGATGCCGCGGCCGCCGCCACGGCCTCGTCGAGCTCCTCGTCCACCGTCCGGCCCGGCGCGCGGTAGCGGAAGTGCAGTCGCACGAACCGCCCATAGGACTCGCCGTCGATGACCTGCAGGTCGGCCTCGATGCGCACGGTGCGCGGGGCGGCGGTCTCGACCACCGTCTCGACGGTCGGCGGGTTGGCGTAGCTCGAGTTCAGCACGACCTCGACGCCGACGTGCGTGTCGGACTCGGCCCGGTGCACGCCGTCGACCGCGACGCGGTGCGCGCCGACGGGTGCGAGCTCGATGACGTGGCGTCCGGCGCGGTCGAGCATGACGTCGGTGATGAGCCGCACGGATGCCACGCGGTCGTCGTCGATCGGGAACCAGAGGCTCGCGGCATCCGGAACCTGCTGGGAACCGATGACCGCGCCGGCCGCGTCGAGGTGCTCGATGCGGATGCCGCGCCCGCCCTCGGGGGTCGTCAGCAGCTCGGCGGGGGTGAGGGGTGCGCCCATCGTGGTGGCGCCGCCGCGGTGCAGCTCGACCTTCGCGGCGGGGAACGCGGCGCGGATCGCGTCGAGCGGGTCGCTCACGTGGGGTGCGGTGACGAAGGCGCTGCCCCCGCCCTGCGTGAAGGGCGTGACGGCGTTGTGGCCGATGAGCGCGATGCGGGCGGGTCCGTCGGCGCCGGGCGAGACGGGGAGCAGGCCGCCGTCGTTGCGGAGCACGACGGTGGAGCGGGCGGCCGCCTCGGTGAGGAACGCGGTCACCTCGTCGTCGCCCGGATCGCCGGTGGCGCCGGTGGCGTCGAACGGGAGCGTCTCGCCGGCGAGCCCGCTGAGGGCGCCGACGCGCTCGGCGAGGCGCACGATGCGGGCGACCTTGTCGTCGATCGCGGCCTCGGGGACGCGTCCGTCGCGGACGGCGGCGAGGAGGCCGTCGGCCCAGGGGCCGCCGGGGCCGGGCATGACGAGATCGAGGCCGCCGAGGGCCGGCTCGACGGTGGTCTTCGTGGCGAGCCAGTCGCTCATCACGACGCCGTCGAAGCCCCATTCCTGCTTCAGGATGCCGTTCAGCAGGGGTCCGTGCGCCGTGGAGGTCTGTCCGACCCCATGGAGGACGAGGCCGTTGTACGCGGCCATCATCGTCCACACGCCCGCCTCGACGACCGCCTCGAACGGTGCCAGGTACACCTCGCGCAGGGTGCGCTCGTCGATGCGGCTGAGGTACTCGGTGCGGTCGGTCTCGGTCTCGTTGCCGACGAAGTGCTTGACGCAGGCCGCGATGCCCTGCGCCTGGATGGCGTCGACGAACGCGACCGCGAGGCGCGCGGTGAGGAATGGGTCCTCGGCGAGGCATTCGAAGTGGCGCCCGCCGACGGGGCTGCGCTGCAGGTTCACGACGGGGGCGAGTACGACGTCGACGGCCTTGCGCCGGGCCTCGGCGGCCATCAGCGTGCCGAGGCGGGCCTGCAGGTCGACGTCCCAGGTCGCGGCGGTGGCCGACGGGGCGGGCAGCTGCGCCGACGGCAGGCCGTCTTCGCCGGTGCCGCGCACGCCGATGGGGCCGTCGGAGACGGTCATCGTGCGGAGCCCGATCTCGGGGATCGCCCGGAGGGTCCACGTGGCGGCGCCGGTGAGCAGCGCGACCTTCTCGTCGAGGGGGAGCGTGGCGGCGACCGCGATGGCATCGAGAGCCGGGGAATCGGCGATCGTCTCGGTGCCGGCCGTGGACTTGTCGGAGTCGAGGGACTCGTTGGAGTCGAGGGCGCCGGCGGCGGTCGTCGTTGAGCTCACGCCTATACTCCATTCACGTCTCGTCGTTGAGTGACGAGGGACATGCTGGCACACTTACTGACTTGTAAGTAAGTTCGAGAACGTCACAGTTCGGTAACGTCGCGAGCGGGCCCGTATCGGGTCCGCGCCGCGGGTGCTGCACTCGACTCGCGGGCTCGCCGAGGCATCCGGCAGCGTTGCGGATGCCGCGACGACGAGCCGCACAGGAAGGAACCACCGTGGTGGACACAGCCCGAGACGACCCGCGGGGCAGGCCCGCCGCCGAGCGCGTGCAGCGGCCGCAGGCCCGCACGACCGAGCGTCGCGAGGCCGTGCTCAAGGCCGCCATGAACGTGTTCGGAGCCCGCGGCTACAACAAGGGCGCCCTCGTCGAGGTGGCCGAGCAGGCCGGCATGACCCACGCCGGCGTGCTGCACCACTTCGGCAGCAAGGAGGGCCTGCTCGTCGCGATGCTGAAGTACCGCGACGGCGAGGAGGTCGCCGGCGTGCCGGCCCGGGCGCAGACCGAGGGCCCCGCGTTCCTGCAGCACCTCGTCGACACCGTCGAGGAGAACACGCATCGCCGCGGCGTCGTGCAGGCGTACTCCGTGCTGTCGGGCGAGTCGGTCACCGACGGGCACCCGGCCCATGACTACTTCCAGGAGCGGTTCCACATCCTGCGCGCGAAGATCGCCGGCGTGCTCGGGGAGGTGTCGGGCAACACCGACGAGCAGGAGCTCAGCGACGCGGCATCCGCCCTTATCGCCATGATGGACGGTCTGCAGGTGCAGTGGCTCCTCGAGCCCGACGCGATCGACATGCCGCGCATCCTGAGCCGCACGATGGACGAGCTCGTCGACCGGCTGCGCGGCACGGCGTAGGCCGTCGACTCCATGCGCGTGACTCCCGATCGCGTCGAGGCCATGCTCGACGACCTCGCACGACTCGTGCGCGCCGAATCACCTTCCGACGATCTCGTCGCCGTCGCCGACAGCGCCGGGGTCGTGGCCGACATCATGACCGCGCGACTGGGCCGGGCACCCGAAGTCGTCTCCGTCGACGGGGTGCACCACGTGATGCTGCGGGGGCGCGATCCCCGGGTGCTCGTGCTCGGCCACCACGACACCGTGTGGCCGATCGGCACCCTCGCCGAGCTGCCGTTCCGCGTCGCCGACGGGGTCATCACCGGGCCGGGCACGCTCGACATGAAGGTCGGGCTGGTGCAGGCGATCCACGCCCTCGACCTCGTGCGCGCCGAGATCGGGCTCGATGCCGTCACCCTCCTCGTCACCGGCGACGAGGAGGTCGGATCCCCCACCTCGCGCGCGCTCATCGAGGCCGAGGCCGCCCGGTGCGACGCCGCCCTCGTGCTCGAGCCAGGTGGTGGCGGCGGCGAGCTGAAGGTCGCGCGCAAGGGCACATCCAACTACCGGATCGAGGTCGAGGGGCGGGCGGCGCACGCCGGGCTCGAGCCCGAGCGCGGCGTCAACGCGGGCATCGCGCTGGCCGGCATCGTGCTCGCCCTCTACGCCATCGCCGACGCCGACGCGGGCACGACCGTCACCCCCACCACCCTGGCGGGCGGGACCACGGCGAACACCGTGCCCGCGCGGGCGCACGTCCAAGTCGACGTGCGCGCGCGAACCGTCGGCGAGCAGCAGCGCGTCGACCGTGCGATCCGCGCGCTCACCACGCCCGTGTCCGGTGCCCGTATCACGGTCACCGGTGGGCCGCACCGCCCTCCGCTCGAACGCTCGGCCACGAACGGCCTGTTCGAGCGGGCGCGCGCGCTCGCCGATGTGCTGGGGCAGCCCGAGTCGGTCGGCATCGCCGTCGGCGGGGCATCCGACGGCAATTTCACCGGCGCGCTCGGCGTGCCGACCCTCGACGGCCTCGGCGCGGTCGGCGGCGGCCCCCACGCACCCGACGAGCACGCGCTCGTCGGGTGGATCGCGCCGCGCACGGAGCTCCTCGCGGCCCTCGTCGTCGACGTGGTCACGCGCGCTCGGCCGGCACCTTCACGTACAGCATGAGCACGAACCCGGCCGCGATCACGATGACGATGCCGAGGATGCCCCAGTACGTCGCGCCGAACACCGCGATGAACGTCGCCCAGAGCAGCGGCGACAGGAAGCTCGCGGCACGTCCGGTCGTCGCGTAGAGGCCGAAGATCTCGCTCTCCCGACCGGCGGGAGTGACGCGGGCGAGGAACGACCGCGAGGCCGCCTGGGCCGGCCCGACGAAGAGCGTGAGCACCAGGCCGAAGACCCAGAACACGAGCTTGCCCGAGTCATGGAAGAAGAACACGAGGAGCCCGGCGGCGATCAGGCCGCCGAGTGCCGTGAGGATGACGGCACGCGGCCCGAAGCGGTCGTCGAAGCGGCCGGCCACGATCGTGGAGACACCGGCGAGCAGGTTCGCCGCGATGCCGAAGATCAGCACCTCGTTCGACGAGAAGTGGAACGCGACCGCCGCGATGACCGCGCCGAACGCGAAGACGCCGGCGAGCCCGTCGCGGAAGACCGCGCTTGCGAGCAGGAACCAGAACGTCGGGCGCGAGCCCTTCCAGAGCGCCGCGATGTCGTGCACCAGCACGACATAGCTGCGGAAGAACGACACCCGCTCGCGGTGCGGCGCCGGCGGCGCCTCGGGTACGTACACGAGCACCGGCCAGGCGAAGAGCAGCGTCCACACCGCGCAGCCGAGCGCGATCACCCGGTAGGCGAGTCCGTTGTCGGTCGGCATCCCCCACCAGTCGAACGTCGTCGCGACGACGACGAGCACGAGCGCCACGATGCCGCCGACGTAGCCGAGTCCCCAGCCGAGTCCCGAGACCTTGCCGACCGTCTTCGGCGTCGACACCTGCACCAGCATCGCGTTGTAGTTCACTCCGGCGATCTCGCTGAACACCGTGCCCGCGGCGATCAGCGAGATGCCGAGCACGAAGTACGCCGGAGCGCCCTGCACGAAGAACAGCGCGACCATGCACGCGACGAGGGCGGCGGTGGCGCCGCCGAGCCAGAGCTTCCGACGGCCCGCGACATCCGCCCGCTGGCCGAGCACCGGCGCGAGCACCGCGATGAGCACGCCCGAGATGGTGATCGCCCAGCCGAGGGCGCTGGCGAGCTCGCCCAGCCCGCGTTCGTACGCCGGGTCGCCCTCGCCGAGCGCCGCGACGGCCGGGTCGAGGAACGTGTCGCTGGTCAGGTACAGCGCCGTGAACACGAACGTGAGGATGACCGAGTTGAACGGCTGCGTCGCCCAGTCCCAGAGCGCCCACGAGATCACCTGACGACGCGGGATGACCCGGCCCTCCTGCAGCTGCAGGCCCATCACCCGGATCGCGCCGGAATCGGCGGTCGCCGGGGGGACGGGCGTGCCGGGATCGGCCGGCGTCGTGCCGGCGGGCGGCTCGGGGGGAAGGGTCATGACGGAAGCCTCGTTCGGTCGAGTGAACGGAAGATGACGAGCCTCGGGCGGCCCGGCATCCCGGTGGATCGGCGCTGATCCTGCTGCACTGTAACGCTCGAGAACCCCTCAGGGGAACCGCACATCCGCGACGACCGGGAAGTGGTCGGATGGGAACCGCCCGTCGACCGGTGCGTCGACCGTGAACGCGGCATCGGCCACCGCACCGGCGCCGCGCCGCGCCAGCACGTGGTCGATGCGCCGGTCGATCTCCTTCGTCGCCTCGAGCGGCGCGAAGGGCACCGCGGAGCTCAACGTCACGGCCTCGGGGTCGCCGCCGGCGAGTTCCCACGTGTCGTCCGCGACGGCGGCGAGCGGGACGAACTCGGGCTGGCTCGCGTCGCAGTTGAGGTCGGCCAGGAGGAAGCGTGGCAGGCCGGACGCCGCCGCCGCGAGCAACTCGGCGAGGCGCCGGGTCTGCGCCAGGTGGTCGTCCGCGAAGTCGGGCTCCCACTCGGTCGCCGCCACGATCACCTCGAACGGGGTCTCGGGGTGATCGATGCGGGCCGTGAGCGCCGTCGGCGCGACCTGGCGGTGGCTGACGGGGAGCTCGTGGCTCGCGATGTCGCGGATCGGCCAGCGGCTCACGAGCCCGATGCCCATGAGCACGCCCGCCTGGTCGGGGTGCTCGGGCGGATCGGGCACCGGCGGCAGCGACGGCGCCACGAAGGCCGCGTGGAGTCCGAGGTGCCCGGCGACGACGTGCGCCTGCGACGTCTCGTCGGTGCCCCAGCACTCCTGCAGGCCGATCACATCGGGCTCCAGCTGCTCGAGCGTCGTCAGGATCCCGGCCTCGCGGGCCCGCCAGTCGGGCTCGAAGCGCCACAGCACGTTCCACGTCACGAGTCGCACGGCCGCGAGACTAGGCCGCGCCGCGGCATCCGGAAACCCCTTGACCCGGTTTCCGCCGTAAGGTCCTCCGGGTGCCGCAGCGGCGCCGCCCGGGATGGGCGACGCCGCTGGTGGGATGACCCGTCGACTACCCGGCCGGCAGCGGATCGACGTACGACAGCGTGGTCATGTCGGAGTCGCTCTCGTCGAAGCCCTCCAGCACCGCGCTCGAACCGCTCACGAAGACGCGGAGCCGACCCTCGTCGGTCACGTCGCTCGTGATCGAGGTCGCCGCATCCGTGCCGGAGCCCGCGTCGTAGTCAGCCGACCACACCTGCTCGCCCGTGGCCATGGAGTAGGCGATGGTCTCGTAGTCTCGGCGCGACTCGACGTTGTCCACGAACCCGGTGATGATCACGTGGCGGCCATCCGGGGTGACCGTGGCCGACTGCGCGATGTCGAGCGCGTTCGCCGTGCCGGCATGCCGGGCGACCCACAACTGCGCTCCCGTGGCGATGTCGTACGCCACGGTGGCGTAGTCGGAGTCGGTGCCGACTCCGTCTGAGTTGCCCGTGACGACGAGGGTCGCTCCGTCGGGCGAGACGACCGACGTACGCGGGGTGTCCGTCGCTGCGCCGTCGCCGTCGTAGCGGGTCGTCCAGAGCTCCTCGCCGGTCGTGCCGTCGTAGGCGATGGTCGCCCAGTCGTTGCTCTCGGCGCCGCTCGACCCCGAGACGAACACGGTGCCGGTCTCGGCGATGGTGACGGTCGTCGGGAGGTCGATGCCGTGTGCGGGGCCGTCGTGCTGGGCGGACCACAGCTCGGCTCCGGTGGCGGCCTCGTAGGCCACCGTGCCGAAGTTGGTGAGTCCGGATCCCTCGGCGCCCGCGCTCTGGCCGGTGACCACGACGGTGCTGCCGTCGGGGCTCACGGCGATGTCGCGAGGGTCCTCGGTCTCCTGGCCCGGACCGTCGAAGTACGAGATCCACACCTGCTCGCCCGTGGTGGCGTCGTAGGCGATGGTCGCGTAGTCGGTCGACTGCTCCCGGGTGGCCATGCCGGTGATGAAAACCAGGTCACCGGTCGGACTCACCGTCAGGCCGGCCACGAAATCGCCCACGCCCTGCTCGTCGAACCGCTGCAGCCAGCGCTGCTCCCCGGTCGTGGAGTCGTAGGCGATGGTGACGAAGTCGGACTCGGTGCCCTCGCCGCCGGAGCTGCCGGCAACGAACACCGTCGAACCGTCGGGGCTCAGGCCGAACCCGGTCAGTTCGTCGCCGCCCTGGACGGGGCCGTCATAGGTGGTCGACCACAGTTCCTCACCCGACTCGGGGTCGTAGGCGGCCGTGATGAAGTCGGGTCGGAAGGTGCCGAAGCCCGCGGGGTAGCTGTTCCCCGCGACGATGAGGCGCGAACCGTCGGAGGTGACGGCCGAGCCATACGCCTCGTCGTCCGGTCGGCCTGCGGGCCCCGCAGGCCCGTCGAAGCGCGCCTCCCACGTCTCGGCGCCGTTGCGCAGGCCGCGCACCACGATCRGGCTGCGCACGTCGTGGTCGCCGTCGCTCCAGGTCAGCTGTCCGGCGAGCGCACCGCTCTGCGTGCCCTCGGGAACCGTGAGGGTCAGCGCGAACTCGGCGCTCTCGCCCGGCTGGAGCGTCAGCGTGCTGGGCTCCACCGTCGCCGTGAGGCCCTCGAGCCCGGCGACCTTCGCGGTGTACGTGCTCGCGGCGTCGCCGACGTTGGTCACCGATCGCGTCACCGTCTGCTCCGTGCCGTTCACCCGGCCGATCGCGATCGACGCGAGGTTGAGGTCGCTCGCGTCGAGCGAGTGGCCCGCCGCCTCCAGGTCGTCGCAGGATTGCTGCTCGACCCCGTTCGTCGTCCCGCACAGGAAGGCCACCCAGTCCTCCAGGCCGCTGTCATAGACCAGGCCGGGATCCACGGCGGAGTTCGGGGCGACGTGTCCCGCGCCCTGCCCGTAGAGGGTGGTCGGATCGTTCGGGTCGGCGTCGAGCACGTCGGTGCCGGTGGTCATGAGCGCCGACTTGATCATCATGGGCGACCAGTCGGGGTGCCGGTCGGCCAGCAGTGCCGCGAGTCCCGCGACGTGCGGCGCCGACATCGACGTGCCGCTCATCAGGTTGAAGTCCATGCCGGCCTGGCCGGGAGGAGCGACCGCGGCGAGGATGTCCTGGCCGGGTGCGATGAGGTCGGGCTTGAGCAGGTCGCCGCCGGCGGCGCTGCTCGGACCTCGTGAGGAGAACGCCGCCACGGTGGGTGCCGGTGCGTCGAGGTTCACCTCGCCCTTCGCGATCGTCGCCGTCGCGCCCGCCGTGGCCGCGTAGGCCTTGAGGGCGGCGCGCTCGGTGTCCGCCACGTGCACCGTCGGCACCGCGTGGAAGTCGGCCACGACGTTGTCGGGCGCCGTGTTCACGAGCACCATTCCGACGCCGCCGGCCTCGGCGACCGCGCGGCTCTTGTTGACGCGCGGGTTCTCGCCGCGGTCGCAGAGGACGATCTTGCCGGCGACGAGCGCAGGGTCGAGCACGGGCGTGCCGCCGTTGTCGGACGCGGCCCAGCACTGCTCGACCTTGTAATCGGCAGCGCCGCGGATCCCGGCGCGGGCCGAGTCGATGAAGGGGGCGGGTCCGACGGCGGTCGGTGCCGCCGAGGCGCCGGCGTGCTCGGAGCCGTCACCCAGGGTGACCGATCCGACGAGGCTCCGGTTGTGTGTCCCCGCGGCCACCGTGGTGACCCACGGCGACGGATGCGCGACGGTGCCCGCCGTGGGGCCGTCGTTCCCTGCCGACGCGGCGACGAAGATGCCRCTCGCGGCCGCGTTGAGGAAGGCGATCTCGGCGGGGTCGAGCAGGTCGCTCGCCGTTCCCGAGACGGAGAAGTTGATGACGTCCACCCCGTCGACGACGGCCTGGTCGACGGCGGCGACGATGTCCGAGTTGTAGCCGTTCGCCGTCGAGCCGTCCTCGGCCGACCACAGCGCCTTGTAGGCGGCGACCCGGGCGCGCGGGGCGATGCCCGTGATCGCACCGAGCGGAGCGGCCGGCCCCGTCACCTCGACGTCGTGGTTGCCGGCCGCGGTCGACGCGGTGTGCGTGCCGTGCCCGTTGTAGTCACGGGGAGACAGGAACTCCCACGGGAGCTCCGCGGCCACGCCCGCGTCGCCGCCCCAGGCGGCATTGAAGTGGCGCGCCCCGACCAGCTTCTTGTTGCAGAGGTCGGCATCCCATGAGTCGTCCCCGACGGTCTGCTCGGAGTCGCAGCGACCGGCGAACTTCAGCGGCTTGTAGGCCAGCTTGCCCTTCTCGGCATTGCCCACGCGGTCGGAGAAGCTCGGRCTGTCGGGCCAGATGCCCGAGTCGATCACGCCGATGACGATGTCCTCGCCGGCGCCCGCCGTCTTCGTGGAGCCCTCGGGGCCACCGAGCTGCTCCCAGATACCGCCGGGTGCATCGAGGCCGAGGAACGAGGCCGTGTTCGAGGTCGTCGACTCGACGAGCTCGTCGGGGGTCACCGCGACGACCTCGGGCTGCGCGGCCAGGTCGGCAGCCTGGGCCGCAGTCAGCTCGGCCGAGAAGCCGTCGAACGCGTAGACGTACTGCTGCTGTGGCGTGCCCTTGCTCACCTTGGCCAGGGCTGCGCGCTGGGCGCCATGCAGGTGCTCCGAGTACGCCGCGACCTCCGACGCCTGCGGGTCGAGCTTCTTCCCGCGTTCGGGCCGGGTGCGGTTCAAGCCGGGCACACCGCCGTCGTACGACGCGACCGGGTCGAGGGCCAGCTGCACGATGTAGGTCCGGGGCTCCGTCTCGGCCTTCGCCTCCGCCCCTTCCGCGGGCTCCGGCGTCGCCCCGGGTACCGTCACCTCGACCTGCGCCTCATCGTCTGCCCCGGCCTGGGCGGCTCCGGCCGGGTCAGGCGCGGCGACCGCCGCCTGTGCCCCGGTCGCCAGCATCGCCGTGGCGGCGAGCGCCGCCAACCAGCGCCGCCCCCCGCGTGATCGTGTCCAACCTGCGTGTCGCATGGTGCCCTCCGAGTCCGCCCGCCCGCGCGGGTCCGCTGTGGGGACGCTATGCGGGGAAACACCGTCGGAACATCCGTGTTTTACACTGGCTTTTGCTCAGCGCACCGGGATCGCACCACGGGCCCGCACCGTGTCACGGATGGGAGTTGCCCGAGATCAGCGCCCACCATCGCCCCCCACCCCGGCCGTCATCGACGGCCTCGGCGCTCGTGGGCCGCGACCGCGACCTGGATCTCCTGCGCACCGCGCTCAGCACGACCCCGTCCCTCACGATCGTCGAAGGCGAGGCGGGCATCGGCAAGAGCCGACTGGTGCGCGAGGTGGCCGCCGACCCGGCGCTGTCCCGGATGCTCGTGCTCATCGGCCAGTGCGAGCAGTTGCATGAACCGTTCCCACTCGGCCCGGTGCTCGACGCGCTCCGACAGGCCGCGCCGGCGATCAGGCCGGAGGCGCTGGGAGCGCTCACCGGAGCACTCGCCCCCCTCATGCCCGAGCTCGCGCACCTCCTGCCACCCCCGCCGCCCGCCGTCGCCGAGCCCGGTGCCGCCCGGCACCAGGTGTTCCGTGCCGTGGCCGAACTGCTGGAGCACCTGGGGCCGGTGGCGCTCGTCATCGAGGACGCGCACTGGGCCGACGGCGGCACCTTCGACCTGCTCCGATTCCTGGCCTTCCACCAGCCGCCGAACCTGGCGGTGCTCCTGACTGCCCGAGCAGAGTCGGGGCCGCTGCCGATCGGCGAAGCCTTCGCCCGGGCGCCCGCCGGCCCGGCGACCATGCTCAGGCCGGCGCCGCTCGACACCGCCGAGGTGCGGGAGCTCGCACGGCAGGTGCTGGGAGTCGACCTGTCGGCACGCGTCGCCGAGGAGCTGCAGGAGAAGACGGGCGGCATCCCGTTCGTGCTCGAAGAGGTGCTCCGCACGCTGCTCGAGCGCCTGCCCGAGAGCCTCGAACTGCTGGACGGCCTCACCGTGCCGACCGCGCTGCGCGAGGTGGTGCTGCAGCGGCTGTCGGTGCTCGACCCGTTGGCCCGCGAGATCGTGGGCGTGGCGTCGGTGCTGTCGCGTCGCGTGGATGTCGAACTGCTCGCGGCCGTCGCCGAGCGCTCCACCCGCGAGGTGGTGGGCGCCATCGCGAGCGCCCAGGCCGTCGGCCTGCTCCAGGACGAGGATGATCGACCGCAGTTCCGGCACGCACTCGCCCAGCAGGTCGTGTACGAGAACCTCCCGGCCACGAGCCGGCGCTGGCTTCATCAGCGGGCGACGGCGGCGATCTCGGCACGCCCCGGCCCTGCCCCCAGCGCGCGGCTGGCGTATCACAGCAAGCGGGCGGGGAACACGACCGAGTTCGTCCACTACGCCGAGCAGGCGGCGGATCTGGCCGTCACGAACGGGGACGACTCGGCGGCCGCCCGGTTCCTCCTCGAGGTGGTCGAGTCCGGTCGGGTGCCGCTCGCGGTCCGGGTGAGGCTGGCCGGGAAGCTCGGTCGCGTGGCGGTCGACGGACTCGCGCACACTGAGGCCGTGCCCATCCTCACCCGACTGTTGGAGGGCGGCTCGCTTGCGCCGGCGGTGCGTGGCGAGTTGCGCTTCGCATTGGGACGGATGCTTCGCCAGCAGGGGCTGGCCCGAGCCGGCTTCGACCAGATCCGGATGTCACTGCCCGACCTGCGGGACCGGCCGGCACTGGCGGCCAGGGCGCTCGCAGTGCTGGCGGTGCCCGAGATCGCCGTGGGCGCGCACCTCGACGCGCATGCCGCCTGGGGTGAGCAGGCCGAAGAGGCGGCGCGGTTGAGTGGTGTCGCCGCGGTCGACCTCGCCGTGCGGTTCGCCCGGATCTCCCTGGTGCTGGAGCAGTGCGACCCCGGCG
>NZ_JBFUCL010000055.1:0-14415 GCF_056405255.1 Agromyces sp. P1_H4
GTATTGGGTGAAGAGGTCGGTGACCTCGCCCAAGGTCGCGTGGTCGACGTGGCGCAGGATGGGAGGTTGATCGACGATGCGGATGCCGCCGTCGACCGAAATCGTCGTCAGGCGCTGCAGGAGCCGCTCGGACGTGCGTGCGCGGGCCTTCTTCGCCGCTTTGCGGACCGTCCGCTCGCCTTTCTCCCCGAGGTGACGTGCGACCGAGGACGTGTCGACCCGGGTGTAGTAGCGCTCCCGGGTGGAGAGGCGGCAATAGCCCCGCAACATCTCGCGGTACGCGTCAGCTGCGGCGAAGGCCGCGTCGCGGCATGCGTCCTCGCTCAAGCCGATGTCGCGCCCGCTGATGTACACGCTCGCGGTGAGCCGGCGCACGTCCCACTCCCACGGCGCGACGCCGCCCTCGTCGAAGTCGTTGAGGTCGAAGACGAGCGCGCGTTCGGGCGAGGCGAAGAAGCCGAAGTTCGAGATGTGGGCGTCGCCGCAGGAGACGACCTCGAGGTCGGTGGTGGGTGCACCGCGCAGGTCGGCCGCCATGATCGCCGCCGTGCCCCGGTAGAACGAGAACGGCGATTGCAGCATCCGTCCCACCCGCACCGGCACGAGATCCTTCAGTCTCGACGCGTGCTGTTCCTCGAGGATGCCGAGGGGATCCCGGTCGACGGGGAGGACCAGCTCGGCCAAGCCTCGCCGCGGCAGACGCTTGCGCACCCGGCGCCCGGCTTCGTTCGCGGGTGACCGTCGCTCGCCGTTGCCCATGTGGGCAGGCTACCGCGTGACGGCGAGCGACCGGGGGCGGACGGTCACTCCCAGGGGGGCCATCCGCCGTCGCCGGAGGTGCAGGGCGGGTCGTCGAAGATCGGCGGCACTCCCCGGCACGTCGGATCAGCTGATTCGCCGCGGGTGGCGACCGCCGRGAGATGAAGCCCCCCGCATCACCCGAGCTTCGCAGCCCCGACGTCGACGGCATCGGCGAGGCGACGTGTAGCGCCCAGATCGCCCTCGTCGTAACCCGGACCGCTCGGCACCACCTGGCACACGAGCGCGTCACGCGACGAATCGGCCGGCACCTCACCCGCGCGCAGGTGCGCCCCTCCGCAATGCCGCCACTCCCGGAGGCTTCGCCATGATCGCCGCCCGTGGCATGGAACGGGCGATGCGTTCGGCGAATGAAAAGGACGTCCAGCGACTGAAGGCCGACCTGGAGGCGTCCGCCTCGCACCGCTGACCACTGACGGCGTCCACTTCCGGTGGCTCAGCGGCATGATGAAGCGATAGATCCGAACCGCTCGTGATCATTGCGACAGCGGCCGGAAGGGGATGGTCGGTCTGCGGCACCGGCACGGCACCGTTCCCGCGTCGCCATCGAGGACAGGTCGCGCCTATCCACGGGCGGGGGACTTGAACCGTTCACGTTTATCCAACGTCTATTCGATCCGAGCTGGGTCGAGTCCGTCCGAGGCATCCCGAGTCGTCTTGAATGCACAGTTTCAGGATCGGCGAGAATTCCCCGGTCATGTCGAGATCGGTCGAGCAGCTCGGGGGACTCGAAGTCCGGGGGAGTAGCCCCGGGAGAGTCCATCGGTCACGGGTTCAAGTCCCCTCCGCCCTAAAAAGAACCCTTTTGATCAGGGATCTAGATCGAAACACTGCATGTCGTTTCGAACGACCTAGGGCGCTCCGGTCGGCATGCCGAGAGTTCACTCCTGGTCGTCGTCGGTGACGAGCAGTCGCATGAAGGTTTCGAGGAGTGGAAGCGTTGGGCGGGTCGGGTCGAGGAGCGCCTGGATTCGAAGGCCATCCATCATGGCCATCATCATGGTGACCTTCTCGTCGGCCGTGATCTCCTCGCCGTCCTTCGCCGTCGGCAGGCGTCCGCTTGAGAGATGCGAGCGCATCCGTTCGCGTCTGGCGATGAAGAATTCGTGCGCGGGATGGTCCGGGTTCGTCGCCGCGACGGTGATCGCGAGCCAGTTCCGCTGGCGTTCAGGATGGGCGAACTCGTCTGCGAGCACGCTGGACAGCACCCGCTCGGCAGGAACCCGCGACTGCATGATGCGGTGCGCCAATTCTTCGTCGTCGAGATCGCGTTGGGCGAGTGCGGCGAGCAGGAGGTCGTCCTTGCTGGCGAAGTGGCGGAGCAACGCTGCATGCGTGACGTCGGCCCGCGCGGCGATGTCGCGGAGGGACGCTCGTTCGTAGCCATGTTCCGCAAAGCTCGCGAGCGCGGCGCGGACGATTTCGGCGCGTCTGGCAGGCGTCTTGGAGTACGGGCCGCGACGCGAGGGCCGCGGTGAGCGCGATGCAGCCAGCGTTTCGGAATCGGGGACCGCAACCGATGAGCGATCCGTCGGCGCGACGGCCGTCGTTCCATTCATCTCGTCCCCTGTTCGATGATCCACCAACTCAGTCTGGCAGGTGCCTCGGATGCCTCCGGACTTGCCAATAGTAACCGATATGGTTACAGTTGCGGTCATGTAACCACGGTGGTTACTTTTGGGTGGTTGCCCAGCTCGATTGCGCGTACGATCGCGTGATCGGATTCACCCCGATAAGGAGTCAACGGTGACGAAGGACCAGCCGAACGCGGAGCAGCTCAGCGCCGCCGGCATCGCAACGAACGTGCCGGTCGGCATCGCCCCTCAGTCCGACCTGGATGCCCCGTTGCGCGAGAGCGCGGGTGGTGCGGGTGGCGCAGTCGGCTCTGACGCCGAACCGACGCAGCCGATGAGCAAGGGATACATCTTCTGGCTCATGCTGGCGAGCTTCGGCGCGTCGATGGCGATGATGGTGCCGTTGTCGTATGGCATCGCGGTTCGGATCACGGAGCTCGCGCCGGGCCATGAAGAGGTCCTCGGGTACATCACGGGCATCGCCCAGGTCGCCTACCTGGTGATCAGCCCGCTCGTCGGCATCTGGAGCGACCGAACCAGGTCGCGATTCGGTCGACGGGCGCCGTTCCTCTTCCTCGGCACCGGCATCGGCCTGGTCGGCCTCGTCATCATCGGTCTCGCACCGAACCTCCTCATCGTCGGCGCCGGCTGGGTCTTCGGCATGGTGGGCTGGTCGATCGCTGGAGCGGCGCTGCAGACGCTGCAGGCCGACAAGCTGCCCGAGCAGCAGCGTGGTCGTGTCTCGGCGCTGACCGGCCTGATGACCCAGATCGCGCCCGTGCTCGGCATCGGCGTCGCCTATGCCGTCTCGTCGAGCACCTTCCTCGTGTTCGTCGTCCCGGGTGTGATCGGCGCCGTGCTGATCGTCCTCTTCCCCCTCGTGAAGCCCGAGGGCAGCTCGAAGGACCTGGCGCCGTCGACGCAGGTCACCGCCACGTCGGTGTTCAAGAGCTACGGCTTCAGCATCCGCAAGTACCCGGATTTCGCGTGGAACTGGCTCGGCCGTTTCATCTTCTTCATCGGCCTGTACTTCAACACCACGTTCGGTACCTTCTTCTACGCTCAGCGCCTCGACATGCCCGTTCGCGAGGTCGCCGGAGTGGTCGCCACCGTCGGCTTGGTCGGCGTGCTCGCCGCGACGATCGGCGCGCTGGTCGGCGGGTTCCTCTCCGACAAGCTGCAGCGCCGGCGCCTGTTCGTGATGATCGCTGCAGTGCTCTTCGTGGCCGGCGCGGTCCTCGAGGCCACGGCGTGGACGCTCCCGCAGATCATCGCCGGTGCGGTCGTCATGCAGTTGTCGATCGCCGTCTTCGCGACCGTCGACCAGGCGATCGTGTACGCGATCATCCCGGAGCGCAACGAGGCGGGCCGCTACATGGCCGTCATCCAGTTCGCCCAGAAGATCCCGAGCGCGATCGCTCCGATGCTCGCCGGCGTGGTGATCACCCTCGGTGCGGTCGGCGGCGAGAAGAACTACACCCTGCTGTATCTCGCGGGCGGCGTGTTCGCCCTCGTCGGTGGCCTCATCATCCTGCTGAAGGTGAAGTCGATCCGGTAGCGGATCGACTCGCCCGACGTACGACCTGCAGCTTCGAACGGAATCGAACGACCATGCGCACTGCACCATACGATCTCGGCGTGGACAGCGGCGGCGACGGAGTCTCCGTCACCGGGCCTGCGCCGCGGCTCTCGTGGAAGGACCCGGTGGATCGGGACATCCGCTCTGCCTATCTCGTTGAGGCAGAGATCGACGGTGCTGAGCCGATCMTCGCAGAGGCGACCGGGCGGCGTCTGGTGCGGTGGCCGTTCGGTGCGCTCGGCAGCGGGCAACGGGTACGGTGGCGCGTGTGCGCCGCCGGGCCCGACGCGCACTGGTCGGAGTGGACGGCCTTCGAATCGGGTCTGCTGGACGCCCACTGGTCGGCGTCGTGGATCTCGCCGGTCGAGCCGGCGCTCGGCTCGGAGGAGGATGCCGGATACGGGAAGCGGCCGGCGCATGTGCTCTCCGGAACCTTCGACGTCGACGGCGACGTCGTCAGTGCGCGGCTGTACAGCACCGCACTCGGCGTCTACACCGCGAGCGTGAACGGCGAACGTGCCGGCACGAGCGAGCTCGCGCCAGGTTCGACGTCGTACGACCGGACGCTCTACGCGCAGGCCGCCGACGTGACGGAGTCGCTGCGCACCGGGGAGAACCGGATCGAGATCATCCTCTCCGACGGTTGGTATCGCGGGCAGGTCGGCGCGTTCCGGTTGCCCGCCGGATGGGGGACGACGCTCGGCGCGCGGGTGGAACTGCACCTCGAGTTCGCTGACGGCACCCGGCAGGTCGTTCGGAGTGATGCGAGCTGGACGAGCGCCCGCTCGGCGATCACCAGGGCCGACCTGATGGACGGGCAGACGCTCGACCTCTGTGCGCCCGAGTTCGACGCCGTGCCAGTGCTGGTGGACGTCGTGGACGCGCCCGCCATCGACTGGTCGCCCGCACCGCCGGTCCGCGTCATCGAGACCCGGATCCCGCAGGAGCTTCGGCGGCTCCCGGGCGGGGCCTGGATCGCGGACTTCGGCCAGAACGCCTCCGGATGGATACGACTGAGTGACCTCGGCCTGCCGGGAACCCGCACCGTCATCGAGTACGGCGAGGCCCTCGATCGTGACGGAGACGTCAGCACCTCCCACCTGGATGCGGAACGACCGGGCGAGGCACCCCTCGTCTTCGGCCAGTGCGACGAGGTCATCGCGGGGGAGGCCGGCAGCGTCTTCGAGCCACGGCACACCGTGCACGGCTTCCGATACGCCCGTATCACCCGAACCGACGGCGAGCCCGTCGATGCCGGTTCGGTCGAGATGCGGATCGTCCACACCGACCTCGCGCGCACCGGCACGTTCGCGTGCAGCGACGACGGGCTCAACCGCCTGCACGATCTCGCCGACTGGAGCTTCCGCAGCAACGCCGTCGACGTGCCCACCGACTGCCCGACCCGCGAGCGTCTGGCCTGGACCGGCGACTACCAGGTCTTCGCCCCCACCGCGACGCGCCTCTACGACGTGCACGGCTTCAGCCGCAAGTGGCTGCGCTCGGTGCGCGACGACCAGCTCGACGACGGTCGCATCGCGAACTTCTCGCCCGACGGTCGACGCATCAAGCATCACCTCGACGACCAGTTCGCGATGATGACCGGTTCCTCGGGCTGGGGTGACGCGATCGTCGCCGTCCCGTGGGAGCTGTACGCCGCCTACGGCGACGAGCAGGTGCTCGCCGAGAACGTCGACGCGATGGTCCGTTGGGTCGAGTGGGCGCTCGAGCAGGCGCGCACGACTCGCCACCACGCCCGCGTGCAGGCCGCGCCCGAACCGGAGCCGTTCGAGCAGTACCTCTGGGACGGCACCTTCCACTGGGGCGAATGGACGGAGCCCAGGCAACGTGACGCCGACGGCACCCGCATCGACCCGATCAAGCACAACCCGATGGCCTGGTTCATGACCGACAAGGGCGAGGTCGGCACCGCCTACCTGCACCGGTCGACCGCGACGCTCGCGCGAATCGCCGAGATCCTCGGCCGCGCGAGTGAGGCCCGCAGGTACGCGGCAATCGCGGACCGGGTCGCCGACGCCTGGCGCCAGGCCTACCTGCGCGCCGACGGCACCACCTCGATCGACACCCAGGCCTCCTACGTCCGCGCCCTCGCATTCGGGCTCATCCCGGAAGACCTCCGCGAACGGTCGATCGACCGCCTCGTCGAACTGATCCGTGATGCCGGCACCCACGTCGGCACCGGCTTCCTCGCGACCGGCGATCTACTCCCGGTCCTCGCCGACGGTGGCCGGGCGGATGTCGCGTACGAGCTCCTGCAGCAGCGCACCGCGCCGTCGTGGCGATACATGCTCGACCGCGGCGCCACCACGATCTGGGAGGACTGGGAGGGCATCGACGAGCACGGCGATGCCCACGAATCCCTGAACCACTACAGCAAGGGCGCGGCCATGCGCTTCCTGCACACCCACACGCTCGGGCTGCGCCAGGAGGACGAATCGATCGCGTGGGAGCGGGTCGTCATCGCGCCCGTTCCCGGGGGCGGCGTCACCTGGGCTCGCGGTACGCACGAGGGCCCCCAAGGATCGATCACCGTCGACTGGCGCATCGATGGCGAACGGATGCACCTGACCGCCGAGATTCCCTCGGGCACCACGTCCCGCGTGATCATGCCCGACGGCACCGAGTACCGGATCGGCGCCGGGCGTTTCGAGGCATCCGCCGCCGTTCCCACCGCGGTGCCGGCACCGGCGTGAACAGAGCCGCGACATCCGCCCGCGGCATCCGACTCCAGCACGAGAACCACACCACGAACGAGAGGACCACCTCATGACCACCTTCCCCGACGGATTCCTCTGGGGCGCCGCAACCGCCGGCCACCAGATCGAGGGCAACAACGTCAACAGCGACTGGTGGGCGCGCGAACAGATGATGCCCGGAATGGAGCTCTCTGGCGACGCCGTCGACAGCTACCATCGCTACCGCGAGGACATCCAGCTGCTCGCCGACGCCGGGCTCACGTCGTACCGGTTCAGCCTGGAGTGGTCGCGGATCGAACCGGTCCGCGGGTACTTCTCGAAAGCGGAGCTCGCGCACTACCGCCGGATGATCGAGTTCTGTCTCGAGCTCGGCGTGACGCCGGTCGTGACGCTGCAGCACTTCACCACTCCGCAGTGGTTCGCCGCGCTCGGCGGCTGGGACGGCCCCGAAGCGCAGGACCTGTTCAGCGCCTATGTCGAGCAGGCCTGCACGATCCTCGACGGCGTCGAGTGGGTCGCGACCATGAACGAGCCGAACATGCAGGCCGCGATCATGACCGCGATGCGCCACCTCTCGGCATCCGGCGGTGAGTGGACCAGTCCCACGGTCGAGGCCGATGGCGACGACGAGAAGAAGCAGACCCACAGCGAGTTCCTCACGTACGCCGATCCCGAGATCGGGCGCCTGTTCACCCGCATCCACCACGCGGCCCGAGCGATCGTCCGGGAGCGCACCGGCGCGAAGGTCGGTTGGACGATCGCGGCTGGCGCGCTGACCGCGGCGCCGGGGGGCGAGGAGAAGCTCCTGCAGATCCGGTACGGCAAGGAGGACGTGTACTGGGAGGGCAGCCGCGGCGACGACTTCGTCGGCGTGCAGGCGTACTCGAGCCAGCAGGTCGACGCGAACGGACTCGTGCCGCACCCGCCCGCACCCGACAACACGCTCGTCGGGACTTCGTTCCGGCCTGACTCGCTGGCGATGGCGGTGCGCCACGCGTGGGAGGTCAGCGAGCACACCCCGATCCTGATCACCGAGAACGGCATCGCGACCGCCGACGACGCGCAGCGCATCCGCTACACCGCTGAAGCCCTGCAGGGGCTGCTCGGCACCATCGCCGACGGGATCGATGTGCGCGGCTACCTGCACTGGTCGCTGCTCGACAACTTCGAGTGGGGCCACTGGGAGCCGACGTTCGGGCTGATCGCGGTCGACCGCGACACCTTCGTCCGCTCGCCGAAGCCGAGCCTCGCCTGGCTCGGCGAGGTCGCACAACGCAACGCGCTCGAGTCGGCGGAGGTGGCAGCATGACCGGGGCATTCGCCGACGTCTCCGCGGTCGCGATCGCGGATCTCCTCTCACTCCATGGACGCCGGGCGGTCGTCACGGGCGGTGCGCAGGGCCTCGGCCGTGCCATCGCCGGCCGCCTCGCGGAGGCGGGCGCTCAGGTCGCGATCGCCGACCTCGGCCTCGAGGCCGCGGAGTCCGCCGCAACCGGCATCGCCGAGGCGCGCGGCGCCGACGTCATCGGCGKGCGGATGGACGTCGCCGACTCGGCATCCGTCGAGGCCGCGGCGACGAAGGTCGTGGACGCGTTCGGCGGCATCGACATCTGGGTGAACAACGCCGGCGTCTTCCCGAGCGCATCGGTGCTCGACATGAGCGACGAGCAGTGGGACCACGTGTTCGCCGTCAACACCCGCGGCGTCCGCAACGGCGCCCGCGAAGCGGCCCGCCGCATGGTCGAGGGCGGCGTCATCGTGAACGTCATCTCCACGGCCGGGTTCCGCGGCACCGCACCCGGGCTCGCGGCATACGTCGGCTCGAAGCACGCCGTCCGCGGCATGACGAAGCAGATGGCGCTCGAACTCGCGCCCAGGGGCATCCGCGTGCTCGGCGTCGCCCCCACGTTCGTTCCCACAGAAGGCAACATGGCCGCTGCTGCAGCCGCCCTCGCCGCGATGGGCGACGCCGGCATCGACGCCTCGAACTTGCCCTCCGCCATGTCGCAGAGCCTGATCGGACGCGTCGGCACCCCCGACGACATCGCCCGCGTGGTCCTCTTCGCCGCGAGCGACCTCGCCACCATCATGACTGGCAGCACGCTGCTCGCCGACGCAGGCGAGACCATCTGATGACGCGGGCGACCGCCGCGCCGATCGCGGTCCAGCTCTACTCGCTCCGCCACGATCTCGGAGACCTCGACGCGACATTCCGTCGGCTGGCAGAGGCCGGGGCGCAGGCGATCGAACCCTTCTCCGTCTACGACCGGCCCGCCGAGCTGGCAGCCGCTGCCGCGGCGAACGGCCTCGGTATCCTGACCGCGCACGCGCCGCTGCTCTCGGACACCTTGCCGTTCGCCGGCCGAGACGTGCCGATCCCACCCGCGGCCGCCGCGTTCGCGGCGGCGCGGGCGCTCGGCGCCGGCATCCTGATCGACCCGATGGTCTCGGCCGACCGCTGGCGAACCGCCGACGACATCGCCCGGACCGCCGACCGGATGAACTCGATCGTCGAGATGGCCGACGCAGAGGGGCTCGTCGTCGGCTATCACAACCACTCGTTCGAATTCCATCACCTCGTCGATGACCTGACCGCGTACGAGCACTTCGTCTCGCTGCTCGACGCGCGCGTCGCGCTCGAGCTCGACGTCTACTGGGCCGCGGCGGCGGGGCAGGACGTGCCGGCGCTCGTCGAGCGGCTCGGCTCGCGCGTGAAAGCGCTGCACCTGAAGGACGCCGCGGATGCGGTCGACGTCTTCGCCGCCGGTGGCGACGACGACCCTGCGTCCCTCACGCAGTGCGCACTCGGTTCGGGCAGCCTCGCGAACGACGCGGCTCTCGCGGCCGCACCGGACGCGTGCATCCCGGTCGTCGAGTTCGACCACGTCGAGGGCGACGTCTTCGAAGCCATCGCCGCGTCGATCGAGCACCTGCAAGCGACCGCACCGCACAGGACGGCTGCCGCTCGGACGAACGCGTGACCTCGCGCATCGTCTGCAATCCGCTGTCTCACGCCCGCAGGTTCCGCCGGTTCTCTTCTATGTCCGCTCTGCGACTTCTATCGGGCGGGCTGCTCGTCTTCCTACTCTTGCCTTCGGCTCATCAGGACGCCGGCGGAACGAGCCGTCGGTCGACCGAGCGGATTCTCGAAGGAGCGAACACGCAATGGCGCGTAACCCGAAGCAGACGGCCAGCGAGGCGGACGGCGTCACCTACCGTCGCGCCAAGACGTGGGAGATCGCCCTCTCCCAGATGAACAACGGCTCGGCGATGATCTTCTACGTCCTCGTCGGCCTCATGAGCTACCTGCAGAACGCCGGCTACGGCATCGCGGTCGTCGCGGCGGGGCTCATCCTCACGCTCACTCGCGTCTTCGACGGACTCATCGACCCGCTGCTCGGGCTGATCATCGAGAAGGTCAACTTCCGGTTCGGCAAGCTGCGCTTCTTCATGCTCGGTGGTTGGGCGATCCGATCCCTTGCGATCCTGCTGCTCTTCGTCTGGGCCCCCGACAGTGGGTTCGGCGCCGTGTTCTTCATCGCGATCTACGTCGTCTACATCATCGGGTCCTCGATGAACGACATCGCCGGGCAGATGACCGGACCGGTGCTCACCAACGACCCTCGGCAGCGGCCGTCCGTGCAGGTGTGGGCCACCGTCTACGCGTACTTCGTGCCCGCGATCTTCTCGATCCTCTCGACGGTGGTCTTCCTGCCGCGCCACGGCAACCAGTTCACGGTCGAGATGCTGAGCGAGACCGCGCTCACCTACGTGGCCTGCTCGCTGGTCTTCCAGGTCCTCGCCTGCGTCGGCGTCTCCCGCGTTGACAAGCCCGAGAACTTCGCCCACGTCTCGGTCGACCGCGCCAAGGCCGACGTCTCGATGCGCGACATGTGGAACCTGCTGACCAAGAACGGGCCGTTCCAGCGCTACCTGATCAGCGGCGCGGCCGACAAGCTCGCCCAAGTGGTGAAGTCGCAGGCCGTCATCGGGACGCTCATGTGGGGCATCCTGCTCGGCAACATGCAGCTCGGATCGGTGCTCGGCCTCGTCGCGATCCTCCCGGGAATCGTGTTCGCGATCTTCGGTTCGCGCTACACCGGCAAGCACGGCTCGAAGGCCGCCACCATCACGTGGACCTGGCTCTGCCTGATCCTCGCCGTGATGCTGACCGTGTTCTGCCTGGTGGTCGACATGGGCTCCATCCTCGGCAACCTGGGGCTCACGATCGGGTTCTTCCTCGTCTACCTGCTGCTGAACGGCACCTCGATGGTGGTCACCGTCGCGCAGGGCGCCATGCGGGCCGACGTCATCGACTACGAGCTCGACCGCTCAGGAAAGTTCCTGCCGGCCACGGTCACGGCGACGTACAACATCGTCGACCAGATCATCTCGTCGCTCGGGGCGGCGCTCGCCCTCGGCGCCGTCGCGCTGATCGGGTTCACGACGGTGATGCCCCAGCCCACTGACAGCCCGTCAACCGCGATCCTGCTGATGAGCCTCGCGTTGTTCTTCGGCCTGCCGATCCTCGGCTGGGCGATCTCGCTGATCGCCATGCGCGGCTACAAGCTCGACCGAACCGAGATGATCGAGGTGCAGAAGCGTGTCGCCGAGAAGAAGGAAGCGCTGCAGGCAGCGCACATTGAAACCGAGGGCGTGCTCGCCTGACGAGCGGCGATCTCGAGGGCCGCGGATCGCAGATCCGCGGCCCTCGGACGCGTCAAGTCGTGTGAGCCTCGCGATAGGCGGTCGGCGTCATGCCGTGCGCCTCTCGGAACACCTTCACGAAGTAGTTCGCGTCGTCGTAGCCGACGAACAGCGCGATATCGCGCACGCTCTGCGTCGTCGTGGCGAGCAGTCGGGCCGCGCGCTCGGCCCGCTGCTGGGCTGTGTACGCGACGATGGTCATGCCGGTCGCCGACTTGAAGTGGCGCGCGAGCGTGGAGGCGGATACTCCGAGCCGGTCCGCGAGCTCGGTCGTCGAGACGTGGCGGCTGAGGTGGAGGTCGATCTCGTCGGCGACGCGACGCACCAGCGGCGGATACTCGCGCTGGTTGTGACGTCGGACGTACCGGCAGAACTCCGTGACCATCTGCGCGGTGAACGAGGCGGAACGTTTCTGGTCAGAAGAATGGCCGATGCGGTGCAGCCGTTGCGCATACTCCTGTGAGATCGCATCGACGGTCACCGGCGGCAGCCCGCCGCGCTGCGCCGCGACTCTGGCCATGATCCGCAAGATGGTCGTGCCGAGGAACGGCGTGTTCAGGTAGCTGATCGTCTGCGGCATCCGTCCCATGCGTTGCAAGGCGGAGAGCGCTCGTTCGGATGAGCCCTCCTCGACCGCGTCCATGAACTCCCGTTCGAGTCGGTACCGCTCTTCGATCACGGTGAATGCGGCAGATTGCAGAGCCTCCCCGACCCCGGGGGCGATCGTCCCGCCTTCGGCCTCGACCTCGCGAAGGCTGCCGAGCGCGTCCTCGCCGCCACCTGCGCGAAGCAGACTGGCAGCTCCGCGGTACACGTACTCGGCATCGACGATCGCGTACCTGGTGCGGTAGTGCTTGTAGATCGGGAGGTGGGCACTGGGAATGCCCAACCGGCTCATGGCCTCTTCGGCGACACCCGGATGCATGGGCTCGTGCGTGTACGGGCCGATGACGAGCAGGCGGTCGTCCCAGCGGACGAGTGCGATCGCCATCCCGAGCGGCTCACGGATCTCATGCACGACCTGCCGGTCCATGTCGCGCACGAACCCTCGGAGCACCGACGCAGTGAAGGCAGGTTGGATGCGCGGGTCGAGGCAGTGCGCCGACTCGAACGCGTCGAGTGCCGGTGCGATGTCGGTCGTGAGTTCGATCGGGCAGCTCAGGACCTCGGCCACCGCGGCCGCGATGGGCTCGAGTGCGTCCTGCGGAGGTGCATGCGACGTCATCGTCATCGATGTGCCTCGGTTCGTGTGACCTGCAAGAGTGTGCCGAATCAGTTCTGATCGCGCGTGATCAGTTCTATCATGCGCCCATCCGTGGTTCGTATCGTGGTGGAGCCCAGCCGGCGCGCGCCGGCGAACTCTCGTCGAAGGAGACTCCCATGACGCAGCCCGCTGCCACCGACGCCCGCCGGGCCAGGGCGATCCATGACGGGTGGGCGTACTCGCCCGTCGAACTGCCCGTGGGGTCGAGTTGGGACGAGATCGCGGCTGCGGGTGAGCAGGTCGTGCTGCCGCACACCTGGAACGCGATCGACGGACAGGCCGGCGGCGAGTACCGTCGCGGTCGCTCGACGTATGCACGCGTCATCGAGGCCGACCGGTCGGATGTCGAGACCTGGGTCGAGTTCGCGGGCGTGAACTCGTCGGCCGAGGTGTACCTGGACGGACGCCTCCTCACGACTCACGATGGCGGCTACTCGACCTTCCGCGTGAACCTGACGGATGGGCTCGCGGACGGATCGGGAACGCTCGTCGTGATCGTGGACAACGCGAAGAACGAGCGGGTGTACCCGCAGCAGGCCGACTTCACCTTCTACGGCGGCATCTACCGCGAGGTGCGCCAGATCACCGTCGGGCGGGAACACTTCGACCTCGCCGGCAATGGCGGCCCCGGCCTGATCGTCACCGCCGACCTCGACGGCGACCGCGCCGAGGTCGCGGTCAGCGCGGCGGTGGCCACGACCTCCGGCGGATCTGCGACCGGCGTGCGCTTCACCATCGACGGCGAAGCGACCGTGACCGTGCCTCTCGTCGACGGTGAGGCGAACGCGACGCTCTCGATCGAGCACGTGCACCGCTGGCACGGCCTGCGCGACCCGCACCTCTACACGGCCCGAGCCGAACTCCTTGCCGGCGACGTGGTGCTCGACGAGGTCGAGCTGCGGTTCGGCTGCCGCGAGTTCGAGGTCGACCCGCAGCGCGGCTTCCTGCTGAACGGCGAGGAGTACCCGCTTCGCGGAGTGTCGCGTCATCAGGACTTCGAGGGCATCGGCAACGCGATCACGGAAGAGGTCAAGCAGCAGGATCTCGCGTTGGTCCTGGAGCTCGGTGCAACGACCGTGCGGCTCGCGCACTACCAGCACGACCAGCGCTTCTACGACCTCTGCGACGAGGCGGGTCTGGTCGTGTGGGCGGAGATCCCGCAGATCACCGTCTTCCTCCACGGAGCGACCGCCAACGCTCGCGACCAGCTCACCGAGCTGATCGTGCAGAACCGCCACCACGCGAGCATCATCTCGTGGGGCTTGTCGAACGAGATCACCCTCGCCGGATCGGGCGAGGATGTGCTCGCCGCCCACCGCGAGTTGAACGATCTCGCTCACGCGCTCGATCCGACCCGCCTCACCGCCATGGCGAACCTGTTCCTCCTCGAGACCGACCATCCATTGGTCGGTCTGCCCGACGTCATGTCGTACAACCTCTACTTCGGTTGGTACGTCGGCGAGGTCGCTGACAACGACACCTGGCTCGACGACTTCCACGCGGCATACCCCGAGATCGCGATCGGGCTCGCAGAGTACGGGGCGGATGCGAACGCGCAGTTCCAGTCGGCCGCTCCCGAGAAGGGCGACTACACCGAGGGCTACCAGGCGTTGTACCACGAGCACATGGTCGGCATGATCGAGGCGCGGCCGTGGCTGTGGGCCACACACGTGTGGAACCTCGCGGACTTCGGGTCCGCCGGTCGTGACGAGGGCGGCGCTGCCGGCCGCAACCAGAAGGGGCTCGTCTCGTTCAACC
>NZ_JBFUCL010000056.1:0-14400 GCF_056405255.1 Agromyces sp. P1_H4
GAGCAGGCCACGCGGGGCGACGCTGCCGACGGTGCCCGCTGCTGCCGAGGCGGTCATGCCGCGCTCCTGGAGCTGTCGTCGCGAGCGGCGTCGTCGCTCAGCACGAGGTCGAAGAAGGCACGTTCGAGGTCGGCGCCGTCGGGGGCGAGCGCGCCGATCGCGCGGCCGTCGTTGATCACCGTGATCCGGTCGGCGACGCGGGCGACCTCGTCGAGATGGTGGCTCGAGACGAGGATGCCGGCGCCCGCGGCGGCCCGGCGCAGGAGCGACTCCCTCAGCAGGATCACGCCGGCGGGGTCGAGCGCGTTCGTCGGCTCGTCGAGCACGATGACATCGGGATCGTGCAGCAGGGCCGCCGCGAGGCCGACGCGCTGCCGGTTGCCGAGCGAGAGCCGGCTGGTGCGCACCGGCGCGTACCGGTCGAGGTCGAACTCCCCGATCGCGCGGTCCACGAGGCCGAGGACTCGGCCGGGGTCGATACCGTGCAGACGTGCGGCGATCTCGAGGTTGCCGCGAGCGATGAGCTCGGCGTAGGCGAGCGGCTGCTCGACCAGGTGGCCGACGCGGGCCCACGTCGCGGCATCCGCCGATCGGATCGCGACGCCGTCGACGAACACCTCGCCGCGATCGGGCCGGAGCATGCCGAGCAGCACGCGCATGAGCGTCGTCTTGCCGGCACCGTTGAGGCCGACGATCGCGTGGATCTCGCCGGCGGCCACGGTGAGGTCGACGCCGCGAAGCCCCGCCCCGCCGCGGAACGAGCGTACGATGCCGCGGCCCTCGAGTCGCAGCACCGCCCCGGGCTGCGTGGTCATGCCGCCACCTCGACCACGTCGAGGGCCTGCTCGATTGCCTCCCCGAGCGATCGCCGCTCGTCCTCGGCCCAGATGAACAGGCCGGCCACGAGAGCCGCGAGCACGGATGCCGCGGCCACCCGCGCGACGTCGGGGGCGGCGCCGTCGGCGACGAGCTGGTCGATGATCGCCTGCTCGGTGTTGCCGGTCGAGCGCCAGACGGCCCCTCGGAGGGCGGGCGTGCTCGCCGCGATGCGCACCCGGCGCCGGATGACGGGTGCCTCGGGCTCGGGCAGCGAGCGCCACGACGCGCGGACGCCGCGCGCCGCGCGGAGGAACGGCGGGAGTTCCTTCGGCTGGGCGGCGATCGCCGCGGTGATCTGCGGATCGTACGGGTCGTCGAGGAGCAGGTGCTCCTTCGCGGGGAAGTAGCGGAAGAAGGTCATCTCCGTCACGCCGGCGGCGTGCGCGATCTGGGCCACCGTGGTCTGGTCGTAGCCCTGCTGCTCGAACAGGTCGAGTCCTGCATCGAGGAGCGCAGCGAGGGTGCGCTCCCGCTTCGTGGGTCGCGTCCGCGCCGGCGCTGAGGTCATGCAGGAATGTTCCTCGCTAACATTCACTGCGGCAAGGCCGCGCCGAGTGTCGTCTCGTGGGTCACGGCATGCCCACGCGGCATCCGCTCGCCTGATCGCTGCCACCAGGCGTGACGACGTCGCGGCGGCGACCCGGTCGTCGCGCCGGCCATGGCCGCCTCCTCGACCCGCTCCCGCGCGACCCGACGCCGCTCGAGCTCCTGCTCGAGGCGTGCGTCGTGGGCGGCCTGCAGGTGCGGGAAGGACTGCTCGGTGATCAGCATGGTTCGCTCCGGTTCGTGTTCGTACCGGTCACGTTCCTCGCTAAGGCGGGTGCCCGGGATCGGTCGGATGCCGTATCTTCGTGGGCACGACGGCCGTCGGGCCTCAGGCGAGGGGAATGAGCGGATGCCGCAGGGCGCTGTACCGGATGTGACGAAACGCATCGGATTCCTCTCATTCGGCCACTGGTCTGACACTCCCGGCTCCAAGACCCGCAACGCGTCCGACGTGCTGCTGCAGTCGATCGACCTGGCCGTCGCCGCAGAAGAGCTGGGGGCTGACGGCGCGTACTTCCGCGTGCACCACTACGCGAACCAGCTCGCGAGCCCGTTCCCGCTGCTCGCGGCCGCTGGGGCGAAGACGAACCGCATCGAGCTCGGCACGGGCGTGATCGACATGCGCTACGAGAACCCGCTCTACATGGCCGAGGACGCGGCCGCCGCCGACCTGATCGCGGGCGGCCGACTGCAGCTCGGCGTCAGCCGCGGCTCACCCGAGCAGGTCGTCGACGGGTACCGCTACTTCGGCTACGAGGCACCCGAGGGCCAGACGATGGCGGATGTCGCGCGCAACAACACCGAGGTGTTCCTCAAGGTGATCGACGGCGCCAGGTTCGCCGAGCCGAATCCGCGCCCCATGTTCCCGAACGCGCATCCCGGTCCGCTCGGCATCCAGCCGCAGTCGCCGGGGCTCCGCGACCGGATCTGGTGGGGCGCCGCCTCCGATGCGACCGCCGTCTGGGCGGCGGAGCAGGGCATGAACCTCATGAGCTCGACGCTCAAGACCGACGAGACGGGCGAGCCGTTCCACGTGCAGCAGCGCAAGCAGATCGAGGCGTTCCGGCAGGCCTGGACGGAGGCGGGGCACGAGCGCGAGCCGCGCGTCTCGGTGAGCCGTTCGATCTTCGCGCTCGTGAGCGACGAGGACTTCGCCTACTTCGGCGGAGGCCGGCGCGAGGATTCCGACCAGTTCGGGGTCATCGACGACTACCGCGCCGTGTTCGGCCGAAGCTACGCCGCCGAGCCCGAGGCGCTGATCGAGGAGCTGCGTGAGGACGAGGCCATCGCCGCCGCCGACACGCTGCTGCTGACGGTACCCAACCAGCTGGGCGTCGACTACAACGCGCACGTGCTCGAGGCGATCCTCACGCACGTCGCTCCCGAGCTCGGCTGGCGCTGAGGTCGGCTGGCGCTGAGCTCGGCTGGCGCTGAGGTCGACGGGCGCTGAGGATGCGGAGGCGGCTGTCGGCGGGATGGACGAGAGTGGGGGCATGACCCTCACCCCGCCACCCGCCGGCGCGGGCGCCGACACGCGAGCCGACACGAGAGCCGCGGCGCTCGCCGCCCTGCGCGAACTCGTCGGCCGCGACGACGCCGAGTTCCACGACGGGCAGTTCGAGGCGATCGAGGCGCTCGTCGAGGAGCGGCGGCGCGCGCTCGTGGTGCAGCGCACCGGGTGGGGCAAGTCGGCGGTCTACTTCGTCGCGACATTGCTGCTGCGCCGGCGCGGCGCGGGGCCGACGGTGCTCGTCTCGCCCCTGCTGGCGCTCATGCGCGACCAGATCGCCGCCGCCGAACGAGCCGGCGTGCGCGCGGTCGCGATCAACTCGACGAACGCCCACGAGTGGGCCGACCTGCTCGCACAGCTCGACCGCGACGAGGTCGACGTGCTGCTCATGTCCCCCGAGCGGCTCAACAACCCCTCGTTCCGCGAGCAGCAGTTGCCGGCGCTCGTGCGGCGGATCGGCCTGCTCGTCGTCGACGAGGCGCACTGCATCAGCGACTGGGGGCACGACTTCCGGCCCGACTACCGGCGGCTCCGCGACCTCATCGCGCAGATGCCGGCCGGCGTGCCGGTGCTCGCCACGACCGCGACCGCCAACAGCCGCGTGGTGGCGGATGTCGCCGAGCAGCTCGGCGCGGCCGGCGAGGTGCTCACCATCCGCGGACCGCTCGCCCGCGCCTCGCTGCGACTCGGCGTGCTGCGCCTTCCGAACTCGCCGAGCCGCCTGGCCTGGCTCCTCAGCCACCTCGACGACCTGCCGGGGTCGGGCATCATCTACACGCTGACGGTCGCCGCGGCGAACGACACCGCCCGCCTGCTCCGCGAACGCGGGCACGAGGTGCGGGCCTACACGGGACAGACCGACACTGACGAGCGCACCGAGTCCGAGGGCATGCTGAAGCGCAACGAGGTGAAGGCGCTCATCGCCACGAGCGCGCTCGGCATGGGCTTCGACAAGCCCGACCTCGGCTTCGTGGTGCACCTGGGCGCGCCGTCGTCGCCCGTCGCGTACTACCAGCAGGTCGGCCGCGCGGGCCGGGCCAGCGAGAGCGCCGACGTGCTGCTGCTGCCCGGCACCGAGGACGGCGACATCTGGCACTACTTCGCGACCGCCTCGATGCCCGACCGTGAGCGCGCCGAGCGGGTCATCTCCGCGCTGTCCGACATGCCCGTGTCGACGCCGGCGCTCGAGGCCATGGTCGACATCCGGCGCTCCCCGCTCGAGCTCCTGCTCAAGGTGCTCGACGTCGACGGTGCGGTGCGACGGGTGCAGGGCGGCTGGGTCGCGACCGGTGCGCCCTGGGTCTACGACGCCGAGCGCTACGCCCGCATCGCCGCCGAGCGCGAGGCGGAGCAGCAGCACATGATCGAGTACGAGCAGACCGACGGATGCCGCATGGAGTTCCTCCAGCGTTCCCTCGACGACGAGACGGCCGCACCGTGCGGTCGCTGCGACAACTGCGCGGGCGTCTGGTTCCCCAGTGAGATCGAGGCATCTGCGACGGCCTCTGCCGCGGAATCCCTCGACCGGGTGGGCGTGCCCATCGAGCCCCGACGCGCCTGGCCCACCGGCGCCGACCGGCTCGGCGTGCCGGTGAAGGGCCGTATCGCCCCGACCGAGCAGGCYGGCGAGGGGCGGGCGCTCGCTCGGCTCACCGACCTCGGCTGGGGCGGCACCCTGCGCGAGCTGTTCGCCGCCGGCGCTCCCGATGCGGCCGTGCCCCCACAGGTGCTCGCGGCCTGTGTGCGGGTGCTGGCCGACTGGGGCTGGGCCGAACGGCCGGTCGCCGTCGTCTCGGTGCCGTCGCGCTCACGGCCACTGCTGGTCGACTCGCTGGCCCGGGGGCTCGCCGAGGTCGGGCGGCTCCCCTACCTCGGCGCCCTCGCCCCGGTCGACGGCGGCCCGACGGGGCAGCCCGGCGGCAACAGCGCCTTCCGCCTCGCGGGGCTCTGGAACCGGTTCACCGCCGACGGCATCGACGTGCCCGCCGGYGGCGTCCTCCTCGTCGACGACCAGGCCGACAGCCGCTGGACGCTCACGATCGCCGCACGAACCCTGCGCCAGGCGGGCGCCACCGAGGTGCTGCCGTTCGTGCTGGCGCTGCGCGGCTGACGGGCCGCCGCACCAGACCGAGCCTCGCAACTCGACCGAGGGGCGCCTATGCCGCCTCGGGCGCCAGCTCCTTCGCCACGAGCGTCAGCACGTCGTAGGTCGCCACGAGCTCGTCGTCCTGGTTCTTCAGCACGGCGTCCCAGCGCACCTCGCCGTACTCGTCGGTCTCACGCGGCGTGATCTGCTTCGCCGTGAGCTCGACGCGGATCGTGTCGCCGGGCGACACGGGCGTGATGAACCGCAGGTTCTCGAGGCCCGAGTTGGCGAGCACGGGGCCGGGCGCCGCATCCACGAAGAGCCCCGCCGCCCACGACACGAGCAGGTAGCCGTGCGCGACCCGGCCGGGGAAGAACGGGTTGGCGGCGGCGGCCTCCTCGTCCATGTGCGCGTAGAACGTGTCGCCGGTGAACGCGGCGAATGTCTCGATGTCCTCGAGCGTCACGGTGCGCGACGCCGACACGACCTGGTCGCCGATGCGCAGTTCCGCCAGCGACTTGCGGAACGGGTGCTCGCCACCGGGCTGCGACGCCGCGCCCTGGTGCCAGACGCCGGTGAGCGCGGTGAGCATCTCGGGCGACCCCTGCACCGCGGTGCGCTGCATGTGGTGCAGCACCGCGCGGATGCCGCCGAGCTCCTCACCGCCACCGGCGCGACCCGGTCCACCGTGCACGAGGTTCGGCAGCGGCGAGCCGTGACCCGTCGACGAGCGGGCGTCGTCGCGGTCGAGGAACAGCACGCGACCGTTGTAGGCGGCCATCCCCGTCGCCAGCGCGATCGCCACCTCGGGGTCGTGGGTCGCGACGCTCGTGACGAGCGATCCGCCGCCGCGCGCCACGAGCGCGGAGGCCTCGGCGAGGGAGCCGTAGCCGACGATCGACGCGACCGGCCCGAACGCCTCGACCTCGTGCAGGGCAGGGCTCGTGGCATCCGTGAACCGCAGCAGCATGGGGGCGACGAAGGCGCCGTCGGAGGTCGCACCGGTCGCGCCGTCGGCCTGCACGACGCTCGGGGCGTCCGTCGACCCGATCACGAGCTCGCCGCCCGACGCCTGCAGCTTCGCGACCTGGCGCAGCACCTCGTCGCGCTGCGCGGTCGACGCGAGCGGACCCATCGTGACGCCCTCGGCGCGAGGGTCGCCGAGCACCACGCGTTCGGCGATGCGCGCGCGCACGGCGTCGATCACCGAGTCGACGGATGCCGCGGGCACGATCGCCCGGCGGATGGCCGTGCACTTCTGGCCCGCCTTGCTCGTCATCTCAACGACGAGTTGCTTCACGTACGCGTCGAACTCGGGCGTTCCCGCAACCGCATCGGAGCCGAGCACGCTCGCGTTGATCGAGTCGGTCTCGACGGTGAACCGCACGCCGCCGGTCTGCACGGCCTCGTGCTGGCGCAGGCGCTCGGCGGTCGACGCCGAGCCCGTGAACGCCACGAGGTCGCCGAGGCGCAGGTGATCGAAGAGGTCGGGCACGCTGCCCGACACGAGCTGGAGCGAGCCCTCCGGCAGCAGCCCCGACTCGACGAGGATGCGCACGAACGCCTCGGCGACGTAGCCGGTCGGCGTCGCCGGCTTCACGAGCGTCGGCATGCCGGCGAGGAACGCGGGCGCGAACTTCTCGAGCGAGCCCCACACCGGGAAGTTGAACGCGTTGATCTGCACCGCCACGCCCGGCAGCCGCGTGTAGATGTGCCGGCCGAGGAACGAGCCGTCCTTCGACAGGTTCTCGACGTTGCCGTCGACGTAGACCTTCGAGTTCGGCATCTCGCGACGGCCCTTGCCCGAGTAGGTGAAGAGCACGCCGATGCCGCCGTCGATGTCGACCCACGAGTCCTGCTTCGTGGCGCCGGTGCGGCTCGACAGCTCGTACAGCTCGGCCTTGTGCTCGGTGAGGGCGAGGGCCATCTGCTTGAGGAGCACGGCCCGCTGATGGAACGTGAGCTCGCCGAGGGAGGCCTGTCCGACCGTGCGCGCGTACTCGAGCGCCCCGCCGAGGTCGAGGCCCTCGGTCGAGACGCGCGCGACGACGTCGCCGGTCGATGCGTCCCGCACCTCGGTCGCCCCGCCCGCGGCGTCGACGGCGGCCGCATCGGGGGACCACCACGCACCCTTCACGTAGCTCGGCAGGATCTCGTTCGTCTGGCTCATCGTTCGTTCCCCGTCTTCGTCGTCTTCATCGTGTTCGAGTGGTCGTGGATCACGGCGCATCCCACAGGTAGAAGCCCTCGCCCGTCTTGCGGCCCAGCTTGCCCTCGTCGACCATGCGACGCAGCAGCGCGGGCGGCGCGAACCGCTCGCCGAGCGTCGACGACAGGTACTCGGCGATCCCGAGGCGCACGTCGAGCCCGACGATGTCCGTCAGCCGCAGCGGCCCGACCGGATGCTTGTAGCCGAGGGTCATGGCCGCGTCGATGTCCTCGGCGGAAGCCACGCCGTCCTCGAGCATGCGGATCGCCTCGAGCCCGAGCACGACACCGAGCCGCGACGACGCGAAGCCCGGGGCATCCGTCACGACGATCGGGGTCTTGCCGATCGCGTGCACCCACTCGCGCGCCTCCGCCACGAGCACGCCGTCGGATGCCGCGCCGCGCACGATCTCGACGAGCGTCGACGCGGGCACGGGGTTGAAGAAGTGCATCCCGAGGAACCGCGAGGGGCGTTCGAGCAGGGCGGCGAGCTGGTCGATCGAGATCGACGACGTGTTCGAGGCGAGCGCGGCCTCGKGCGGCAGCACCGCCTCGACGCGGGTGAGCGCGTCGATCTTCAGCTCGAGGTCCTCGGGCACGGCCTCGACGACGAGCCCGCAGCCGGCGAAGTCCCGCACCTCGGTGCTCGTGGCGAACCGGGCGGCGATGGCCGACTCCTCATCGTCGGYGGTGCCGCGGGCGACGGATGCCGCGACGGACTCGAGCACGCGCGTCGAAGCCGCGGCTGCGGCATCCGCGTCGCGCTCGACGACCGTGACGCGCGACCCGGCGAGCAGGAACGCGTGCGCGATGCCCGCGCCCATGCGTCCACCGCCGAGCACGCCGACGTCGGACGGGGCACCGGTCGCGGTCTCGGTCACTTGTGCTTCCTTTCGGTGGCGCGTCGCTCCAGGAACTCGGTCATCCGACGGAACTTCTCGGGGCTCTCGAAGAGCGCGGCCTGCGTCTCGAGGTCGACGGCGGGGTGGTCGGCGCGCGGCGCGCGGAAGACCCGCTTCGTCGCGATCGTCGCCGCCGGGTCGTTCCGGGCGATGCGATCGGCGATCGCGTGCGCGGCGGGCAGGAGCTCGTCGACGGGATGCAGTTCGCTGACGAGCCCGATCTCGCGCGCCTCGTCGGCGTCGATCGCCCGCCCGGTGAGCAGCAGCTCGATCGCCCGGGCCTCGCCCACGATCTCCTTCAGGCGCCAGCTCGCACCGGCCGCCGCGATGATGCCGAGCCCGGTCTCGGGGTTGCCGATGCGCAGTCGCGGCGTCGCGATGCGGATGTCCGCCGCGTAGGCGAGCTCCGCGCCGCCGCCGAGGGCGTACCCGTCGAGGGCGGCGATGACGGGCATGGGCAGCTCGTGCACGCGCACGAACGCGTTCGCGTTGATGCCGCGGCGCGCGTCATCCGCTCGCCGTTCACGGAGCTCCGCGATGTCGGCGCCCGAGGCGAACACGCCGCCGGCGCCCGTGAGGATCAGGATGCGCGGGATCGCCTCGAGCTCGGCGCAGAGCACGTGCAGCGCGTCGATCGTGGGCTGGTCGATCGCGTTCTTCTTCTCGGGACGGTTGAGCGTGGCGACCACGCGGTCGTCGAACCGCTCGATGCGCAGCGGGCCGTCGGCGTCGCCCTCGGGCAGGGGATGCGCCGCGCCCATCACACGCGCTCCACGATGAGTGCCGTGCCCTGACCGACGCCCACGCACATGGTGGCGAGGCCGTAGCGCGAGTCCTCGCGCTCCATGCGCCCGAGCAGGGTCACGACGAGGCGCGAGCCCGACGAGCCGAGCGGATGCCCCAGGGCGATCGCCCCGCCGTCGGCGTTCACGCGCTCGGGGTCGAGCCCGAGGCGGCGGATGCACGCGAGCGATTGCGTGGCGAAGGCCTCGTTGAGCTCGACGGAGCCGATCTCGTCGAGGTCGAGGCCGGCGCGCTCGAGGGCCTTCTCGGTGGCGGGCACGGGGCCGAGGCCCATGATCTCGGGAGCGAGGCCGGCGCTCGTGCCGGTGACGACCCGGGCTCGCGGCGTGAGGCCCAGTCGCTCGACCGCGGCGCCGCTCGCCACGAGGATCGCGGAGGCCCCGTCGTTCAGCGCGCTCGAGTTGCCGGCCGTGACCACGGAACCACCGGCCACGACGGGCCGCAGACCGGCGAGCGCCTCGAGCGTGGTCTCGGGGCGCGGACCCTCGTCGACGAGGACCTCGCCCTTGTGCGTCGGCACGCCGACGATCTCGGCCTCGAACCGCCCCGCCGCGATGGCGGCGGCCGCCCGCTGCTGGCTGCGCAGGGCGAACGCGTCGGCGTCGGCGCGCGTGATGCCGTCGACGCGGGCGACCTCCTCGGCCGTCTCGGGCATGGCGTACGTGGCCTTGTCACGGGCCTGCAGCTTCGGGTTCGGGAAGCGCCAGCCGATCGACGTGTCGTAGGCCGCGCCCGGACGTGCCCACGCCTTGTCGGGCTTGGCCTGCACCCACGGCGCCCGCGTCATCGACTCGACGCCGCCCGCGATGATGAGGTCGGCGTCGCCCGCGCGGATGGCCTGCGCGGCCATCGTGATCGCGGACATGCCCGAGGCGCAGAGCCGGTTCAGCGTCACGCCGGGCACCTCGTCGGGAAGGCCGGCGAGCAGCACCGCCATGCGGGCGACGTTGCGGTTGTCCTCGCCGGCCTGGTTCGCGGCGCCGAGGATCACCTCGTCGATCGCGCCGAGCTCACCGGCCGTGTCGAGCCCGGTGCGCCGGACGAGCTCGCCGACCACGAGGGCCGCGAGGTCATCGGGTCGCACTCCCGCCAGGGCGCCGCCGTAGCGGCCGACCGGGGTGCGCACTCCGCCGACGAGGTAGGCCTCGGCCATGCCAACACTTCTGGACACAGAGTCTCCTGACCGCACTGTCTCGGATCGAACGCCGCGATTCCCAGCGTAGGCGGGCGGCGTCCCGGCATCCGGCCAAGAATTCCTGACCGACCGTTCAGGTAGTAATTATGGCAAACGGATGCCGCGTGCGCCAGTCGCCGACCGTGGTCCCGGTCGGACCGCCTGCTCCTTGGGGATGACGAAGGCCCGCCTCCACTCGGGAGACGGGCCTTCGCATGCTCAGTGCGAGCGGATGGGTCAGACGGCCGGTGCGGCGTCCTCGTCGGTCGCAACCTCGACGACCTCGACGGTCTCGACCTCGGCCACGAACTCGACCGACTCGCCCCAGACGTCGTCGCCGAGCGCGACGCGCTCGAAGTCGACGTCGATCTCGGCGCGACCGAGGAGGTCGGTCATGCGACGCTGGCGGTTGCCGGGGATGAGCGTGACGACGCGACCCTCCTTGCCGGCGCGGCCCGTGCGGCCGGAGCGGTGGAGGTAGGTCTTGTACTCGTCGGGCGCGTCGGCCTGGATCACGAGGTCGATGTCGTCGACGTGGATGCCGCGCGCCGCGACATCCGTCGCCACCAGCACGTTGACCCGGCCGCTCGTGAGCTGCTGCAGGTTGCGCGTGCGGCGCGACTGGTTCAGGTCGCCGTGGAGGGCGACGGCACGGATGCCGTAGTCCTCGAGGTGCTCGGTGAGGTCTTCGGCGAAGGCCCGGGTGCGCGAGAACACGAGGGTCTTGCCCTCACGGTTGGCGAGCTGGGCGACCATGTCGCGCTTCTCGCGGTTCTCGATGATGAACACGCGGTGCTCGATCGTCGAGGAGGCCTGGTCTTCACCGGCGACCTCGTGCACGGCCGGCTCGACGAGGAACTCGTCGACGAGCGTGGCGACGCCCTTGTCGAGCGTGGCCGAGAAGAGCAGCTTCTGGCCGCCCTGGGCCGTGCGGCGGAGGATCCGCTGCACCGGCTCGAGGAAGCCGAGGTCGCACATGTGGTCGGCCTCGTCGATGACGGTGACGACGACCTCGGACAGGTCGAGTCGACGCTGCTCGATGAGGTCCTCGATGCGGCCCGGCGTGCCGATGACGATGTCGACGCCGCGCTGGAGGGCGCCCACCTGGCGGGCCTGGGGCACGCCGCCGTAGATCTGCGTGGTGAAGAGACCGACGCTCTGCGCGATCGGCTGCACCGTGCGGTCGATCTGCAGGGCGAGCTCACGGGTCGGCGCGAGGATGAGGGCGCGGGGCTTGCGACCCATCTGGCGCTTGCCGCCGGCCTTGCCCGACTCCGCCCAGAGCGTCATGAGGCGCTCGACGGTGGGGGCGCCGAAGGCGATCGTCTTACCCGATCCGGTCTTGCCGCGGCCGAGGACGTCGCGGCCCTCGAGCACGGCGGGGATCGTCGCGGCCTGGATGGGGAACGGCGACTCGGCGCCGAGCTCCGCGAGCACGCGGACGACGTTGGCGCCCAGGCCCAGGTCGGCGAACGTCACGCCGTCGACCTCGGTCGCCTGGATGGCGTCGGCCTCGAGCCGCTCGAGCACGACGTCGTCGTTCGGCGAGAAGCGGTGACCCTGCTCCTTGGCCGGGTAGAAGCTCGACTCGCGACGACCGGAGTCCTTGAAGCCGGGGCGGTCGACGTCGCGGCGGGGCGCGCGGTCGTCGCGGTCGTATGACCGAGCCGGACGGTCGTTGCGATCGAACGAGCGGGCGGGACGCGCATCGCGGTCGAACGAGCGGGCGGGGCGGTCGTCGCGGTCGCGGCGAGGCGCACGGTCGTCACGATCGAAGGAACGCGCCGGGCGCGCGTCACGGTCGAACGAACGGGCCGGACGCGCATCGCGGTCGAACGAACGCGCAGGGCGGTCGTCGCGGTCGCGGCGAGGCGCACGGTCGTCACGATCGAAGGAACGCGCCGGGCGCGCGTCACGGTCGAACGAGCGAGCCGGGCGGTCGTTGCGATCGAACTCGCGACGGGGCGCGCGGTCGTCGCGATCGAACGAACGAGCGGGGCGCGCATCGCGGTCGAAGGAACGCGCCGGGCGCGCGTCACGGTCGAACGAACGGGGAGCGCGGTCGTCGCGCCGAGGCGCGCGGTCGTCACGATCGAACGAACGGGCCGGACGGTCCTCGCGGTAGTGCGAGCGAGCCGGGCGGTCGTTGYGGTCGAACTCGCGACGGGGCGCACGGTCGTCGCGGTCGAACGAGCGAGCCGGACGTGCGTCGCGGTCGTCGCGGCGGGGGGCGCGGTCGTCGCGGTCGAACGAGCGGGGGGCGCGCTCGTCACGGCCGTCACGCACCGAGCGGTGGGGGGCGCGGCCGGTGGCGACGCGCTCGTCGCGCGACCAACGCTCCTTGCGGGGGGCGTCCTCTTCGGGGCGGTAGCCGCGGTGGCCCGCGCTGCGCGAGCCGGGCTTGGCCGATCCGGCGCGCGCCGGGCCGCCCTTGGAGCCGCCCTTCGCGTACGAGGGATCGAAGTTCTTGGCCGGTCGTCCGCCGGCGGGCTTCTTGTTCTTGGGCATGGGTGACACTTCCTGGGTTGTACTGAAGTACATGGCAGGCCCGCCGGGCGCACGAAGCGCGCAGCAGGTCTGAGAACCCGGAACATCGTCGACCGGGGCCGTTCACATACGGTGACTATCCGAGGCCCGTTCGCCTCGAAACCGGCCCTTTGGACTCACAAACCCATCCGCGCACAGCGCGGTGTCCAGAACCGACTCGGCAACGATACCGGAAAACGGCTGGGAAAGCGCCGAGCGGCACCCGCGATGTCGGATGCCGCTCGGTCACGTCGTTCCGCGAATCAGCCCTCCGGCGCCGGAGTGGGCTCCGCCGTCGGCTCTGTCGTGGCCGGCGGGTAGACCAGCGTCCACGCGCCCTCGCCGCACTGGTAGAAGGACACGGGCGCGGTCGCGGTGTCGATGTAGATGTCGCCGTCCGCCGTGCAGGCGTCGGCTTCCGGCTCGCCCTGTCCGAGCAGGATCTGCGTGCCGGGCGCGCCCGGTGCTCCGGCCTCGCCCGTCGCCCCGGTCTCGCCGGTGGCGCCGGTCTCGCCCGTGGCCCCGGTCGCACCGGTCGCCCCGGTGAGGTTCTCGGCCGCCGAGGTGCGGATGTTGCCGACGAGCGTCCACTCGCCGTCCTTGAAGAGGTAGACGTCGGAGTTCGAGATGTCGATGTAGACGTCGCCCTCGTAGCCCTTGCCCGCCGTGGGCACCCCGGTACCCGCACGCACGGCCGAACCCGCCGGCAGGATCTCCTTGATCGCCTCCTCGTAGGCGGCCTCGTCGAGCTGCGCCTCGGTCGCCGTGGGCGTGGGCGCGGCCTCGACCGTGTCGTTCGACCGCGCGAGCGAGGCGCCGAGGAACGAGGCGAGGAAGGAGAGCAGCACGATCGCGACGCCGACGCCGATGAGGAAGCCGCGGCTCACCCCGGACGAGCGCTTCGGCTCGTCGGCGGGACCGGTCTCTGCGGCGGAAGCCCCTGCCGGCGGTGGCGTGGAGGGGTTCGGCGTGGTCTGCGGGTCGTCGGTCATGTGGAGCCCCCTCGCGTTCTCGCGCTCCGGGTCGAACCGTCGATGTGCGGACCCCAGGCACGTCGCGCCCAGCGTAGTGAGCGGCCCGTAGGCCGACGCCACGCAGACTGCATGAAATCGCGAAGGTGAGATAGCATCACTGGCACCCCTGAACCCGGAGCCCGGTGTGACCTCGACCCGTATCGCAGGCGGTCGAGGCATCCGCTCCAGGCGGGCGGCCGCGGCCGCGCTGGCCGCCATCGCGGCCATCGTCGGCGTGGGAGCGCTCTCCGGGTTCCACACGCAGCTGCGCGAGATCGATCCATCAGGTCCGGATGCCGCGAGCGAAGTCGGCAGCGCCGAGATCATCGGCATCCGCACCTTCACGCCGCCCGCCGGCATCGACGTGCAGGCCGATCTCGAGTACGGCACCCGCGAGGACGGCACCCTGCTCACGCTCGACGTGTGCAGCCCCGCGCCCGACGCGCTCGTCGCCGCACGTCCGGCGGTCGTCTCGATCCACGGCGGCAGCTGGGCCCGCGGCGACAAGGCCAACGCCGACTGGCGGAACGTGTGCGTGTGGCTCGCGAGCGAGGGCTTCGTCGCGGCATCCGTCAACTATCGGCTCGTGCCCGACGCGCGCTTCCCCGCCGCGATCGACGACGTGGCGCTCGCGGTCGAGTGGCTGCGCGCCCCCGATCAGGTCGAGCGGTTCGGCATCGACCCGGCGCGCATCGGCGCGTTCGGCGGGTCGGCGGGCGGCAACCTCGCAGCACTGCTCGGGACCACGGGCG